>DASSMG010000282.1:0-2041 GCA_035688995.1 Actinomycetota bacterium | reverse complement strand
AGGCGATCGACGAGATGCAGTGCCATGTCGATGCCGGCCGAAACCCCCGCCGCAGTGATCACGTCACCGTCGTCCACGAAGCGAGCTTCTTTCTGCGGCGTGATCGACGGGTCGATCGCGATCAGTTCGTCGAACGACGCCCAGTAGGTCGCCGCGGGTCGGTTCTTCAGGAGGCCCGAATCCGCGTACACCAGGGCACCCGTGCAGACGCTGGTCATCAACTGCGCGTCGTCGGCGACGCTCCGAACCCATTTCCGGATGTCCTCGTCACCGACCTGCGGCCGCGTCCCCTGCCCCCCGGGGTAAACGAGCACGTCGATCGGCGGCGCCGACGACCACGAGTGATCGACGAGCACGCGCAGACCCTTCGCGCACGTGACCGGGTCCCCGTCGCGCGAAACGGTGAAGACTTCGACGTCATCGTCCGGCCACATCCGCGCCCAGAACGACAGGACCTCCCACGGACCGGCCCAGTCGAGCTCCTCGGCCCCCTCGAACAGGAAGATGCCGATCCGTGTCGTCATCGCACAACCTTACGCACGCGACCCCATCGCCCGCGCGATGTACTCCATCAACTCCGGGTTGACCATGCCGCGCGAGGCCTTCTCGGGACCTTCGGTCTCGTACATCTTCTGGAGCGATTCACGGATGCCGGGGTCACCACCCGTGAACATCTCGATCAGCTCCTGCCACCGCGTGGCGATCTGCTGGACCCGGGGGTCGCTCGGGTCGGTCCCCGCAGCGCGCAGTTCCTCGGCGGCCGCGATCAGGTCGGCCCATTCTTTCTCGACCGCCTTGATGCGGTCCTCGCCGTACTCCTCGTACCGAGCGCGCAGTTGCTCGAGTTGTTCCGGCGTGTAGTAGCTCTCTTGCATCGTCATCACCTCCATGACGTCCACGTATCCATCCGAGCTCGCATCCATCCGATCGAGCGCGTCCAGCAAGCGTTCGAGTCGCTCGCGTAACCGCTCGTTCGCAGCGATCGCTTTTTCGACCGCGTCGAGGTGCCTGCGGATCGTCGAGCGTGCGTCCGCGTCCTCCGTCACGAGCACCTTCGCCACGTCGTCCAACGACAGCCCCAGGCGACGAAGTGCAGCGATCTGGTACAGACGCCTCACTTCGTCGGGCCCGTAGACCCGGTAACCGGCCGGGGTCCTCTCCCGCGGGCTGAGAAGACCGATCCGGTCGTAGTGGTGCAGCGTTCGGACGGTCAGTCCGGTTGCGGTGGCGAGCTCGCCCACCTTCCAGGTCCGGGGCTCCGTCTTCACGGCCCCGACGCTAAACCCTGACGCTACGTAAGGGTCAAGCGAAGATCAGCTGGAGTTCTGTTGCGGCAGCATCGGAGCGAGCCATTGGACGAGGGCATGCGGGGAACGGGTCTGGAGATAGATCTTGCCGGGCCCGGTCAGCTGGCACACGAGGCCCTCCCCCGACAGGATCGTCTGCTTCCATCCGCCGACCTTCTTGACCTCGTACTGCACCCCCTCGGCGAAAGCCACGATGTGGGAGGTGTCGACCATGTAGACCTGGCCGGGGGCGAGCTCGACCTCGTGGATCGCGCCGTAGCTCGAGATGATGAGGTCGCCGGAGCCGGTGACGTGCAGGAGGAACAGCCCCTCGCCCGAGAAGAAGGTCTTGGCACCGCCCCACTTCGTGTCGACGGCGATCGACGGCGCCGAGGCAAGGTAGGAGCCGGATTGGACGAACATCGGCGTGGTCACGACCATGTGCCGGATGTCCCCCGGCGCCTTCGGGGCTAGCGTCACTTCGCCTTCCGCCCCCGGCGACGTGAAGGTGTTGATGAAGAAGCTCTCTCCGCCGAGGAACGACCTCTTAAGGCCGCCCAGCAAACCGCCCTTCGCTTGGGTGTCCATCTGGATGTGCCCCGACATGCTCACCATCGCCGCCGACTCCGCCTGGATGGACTCGTCGGGATTGAGGCGGGCGACTGCCAGGGAATACGACGGTGCGTGCAGTACCTCGACGTTCATGAGCCCTCCTGGTTGGCGACGTTGTCTGGGCCAGGTTAGGGGTCGAGGCC
>DASSMG010000281.1:0-8412 GCA_035688995.1 Actinomycetota bacterium | reverse complement strand
TCCGCTGATCGCAGGCGTAACCCTTGCCGCTCAGGTCGGTGCGGGTTTCACCGCAGAGATCGGGGCGATGCGAGTCAACGAAGAGATCGACGCGCTCGAGGTCATGGCGGTCCGTCCCGTCCCCTACCTGATCTCGACCCGGATCATCGCTGCGCTCGTAGCGATCCTCCCGCTCTATCTGATCTCACTGTTCTCGAGCTATCTCGCCACGCAACTCGTCGTCACCAAACTGTTGGGCCTCTCTGGAGGTACCTACACGCACTACTTCTCGCTGTTCCTCCCGGCCACCGACGTCTTCTACTCGTTGATAAAAGCGGGCGTCTTCGCGACGGCGGTCGCGTTGATCCACTGTTATTACGGGTTCAACGCGAGTGGCGGGCCGGCGGGAGTCGGCATCGCGGTCGGCAAGGCGATCCGCACCTCGATCGTCGCGGTGAACGTGCTGAACCTGATGATGTCGGCGTTCATGTGGGGGGTGCAGGACACGGTTCGGATCGCCGGCTGACCATTCGGGCGGCGAGTAGGTCTTAGATGTGGGGGAACTGACATAACAAGGCTGCGGCAAGCTCTCGTCGGCATCCTCGCGATCGCCATCGGCATAGGAGCCGTCGGCCTCACGGGATTGTTCCTGACGGGCAGTATCGGACAGAGTGGGATCACCACGTACGCCGAGTTCGCGCACTGCGGGCAGGGACTTCGTGTCGGCGGCGACGTGAAAGAGCGCGGCGTCCTCGTGGGGACGATCACGGAGATCGCCCTCGAAAGGGGCGGAAGCTGCCGCGTCACCACGCTCCTCGAGCCGAACGACATCGAGCAGATCCCGTCGAACGTCGGCGCGCAGATCCGCGCCAAGACGATCTTCGGTGAGAAATGGGTCGAGTTCCTCTATCCATCGGATCCGGCCGCCGACCACCTCGCGCAGGGCGACACGATCCCGCAGGACCGCACCGTCGACCCGCTCGAGGTCGAGACGATCCTGAACACCGCGCTGCCGCTGCTGAACGCGATCAACCCCGACCACCTCGCCGGCGCGCTCGAAGCCCTCGCGAGTGGGTTCGTCGGGCACGAGAACGCCGCGATCCGCGGGATCGAATCCGGGATCCGGGCCCTCAAGCCGATGAACCGCAACTCCGCGCTCGTCGGGCGTGGCATCGACGACCTCGCGGGGTCGTCGAGGGTCCTGGCGGACGTGTCCCCCTACCTCATGCGCGCTCTGGCCAACCTCGACGACGTGAACCACTTCACGATCCAGAACAGGGACCTGATCGCGAGCAACCTCACGAAGACGCCGCATCTGCTCGACGACCTGTCGGATCTCTTCGAAGCCCGCTTCACCGATTTCACCAAGATCGTCAATCAGGGGGCCACCGTCATCGGGGTCCTCGCGGCGCGGGCCAACGACCTCGACCGGCTTCTCAATGCACTCCCCCGGTTCAACTCGAACTGGATCCGCAACCTGAACTCTGTCTGTCGCTATCGCCAAACGACCGACGAACAGGGCAAGTCCGTCGGCGATGTAGTCCCCGGTCGGTGCTGGCGGGTCCACAACCTGATCTCCGAGAGCCAGGGCCCGTACGCTCCGGGCCAGCAGCCCCGCCCCAAGTCGGTCGGCCCGAACGTGCGCAGCTCTCTGTTCGGCAACTCCAAGGGCGGCACCGAATGAGGTCGACGGCGACCAAACTCACGATCTTCACGATCTTCACGATCATCGTGACGATGTGGCTCGCATCGACCATCGGGAAGCTGTCGTTCTTCCGTGACGACTACCAGGTGGACGCGGTGTTCACCGATGCCACTGGGATCCTGAACGGCGACCCCGTGAAGATCGCAGGCGTTCCCGTGGGGAAGGTCACCGGCTTCGAGGTCGACAAGGGAACGGCAATCGTCACGATGAAGATCGACGGCGACGTTGAGATCCCCGACAACTCAACGTTCAGCATCAACTTCCTGAACCTGCTGGGGCAACGGGTGATCAACGTGGCCCCGGCTGCAGAGCCCTCCGATACGGATCTCGCCGACGGGGACCAAGTCGGTGAGGAGCAAACGGAGCCCGCACTCGACCTGTCGGTCGTGTTCAACAACCTGAGACCGCTGATCCAGTCGACCAACCCGGAAGACATCAACACGGTCGCCCACGCGGTGCTCGACATCTTCAAAGGTCGTGAGGGCGATCTCGCCGGGATCCTCGACAACCTCGGGAACCTGGCCGACACGCTCGCGGGTCACGACCAACGCCTCGCGCGGCTGATCGGGGACTTCGACCAGCTCACCGGCGTCCTGAATCGAAACTCGGCATCGCTGCGCGGGGGACTTCGCAACTTCACGGACTTCATGGAAGCCCTTGCCGACATGACGCCCAAGATCGAGAGCGTTATCGACCAGCTCAACAACGCGTCGACGAAGTTCGGGGGCGTCATCGAACGTAACCGCGCGAATCTCGATGCCGACCTTGCAGATCTGAAGACATTGCTGGACATCGTCAATTCCGAGCTTGGCCCGCTCGACAAGATCGCTAAGAACCTCAAGGAAGTCCTTCTGGCGACCGCTCGCTCGCAGAGCTACGGGCACTGGTGGAACCTCTACGTCGTCAACCTGTGCCCCGAGATCGGTGCGTTCGCAGGCCAGGTGCCCACGGATGCGGGGTGCACCAAATGAGTGTGAAGAACTTCCGCGAGCGGAACCCGTTCATCGTCGGCGCGATCTCGATCGCGGCGATCGCGGTGGCGACCACGTTCGCGTTCTTCATCGACAAGATCCCGGCTCTGAAGCAGGCCTACAACGTCAGCGCCGAATTCAAGGATGCCGCCGGCATCACCGCCGACAACCAGGTGCGCGTGGCCGGCATCAAGGTCGGAACCGTCAAGGACGTCGAGCTCCAGACCGACCGCGTCTTGGTCACGATGGAGATCGACAACGGGACCCAGATCCCGCGCGACGCGTTCGCCGAGATCAAGCTGGCGACGCTCCTCGGCACGAAGTTCGTAGACATCGAAGCCAAGGGGTCCGGGCCGTACATGGAGGACGGGGATTCGATCCCCCTCGCCCGAACTTCGGTCCCGTACGAGATCTATCAAGCGAGCAACCAGGGGACCAACGTTCTCGAGGGTCTCGACGGGAAGGCTTTGAACGAGATGCTCGTCGAGCTCACGAAGCTCACGAAGGTTGCCCAGGACGAGGTCGGTCACGCCCTCCAGGGCTTGAACACGTTGGGGCACGGTCTCAACGAGAAGGACGAGGAGCTGAAGTCGTTGTTGTCCGGCGCCGATGACCTCACCGGACTGCTGAGCGATCAGGGCGACACCCTCGTGCGTCTGATCGATTCGTCGAACGACGTTCTCGGTGTGCTGGCACGCAAGCGAGAGCAGGTGCAGTCGCTGCTGGCGGCGACCAACCAGATGTCGGCTCAGGTCACTTCGCTGATCCGGACGAACCGCGGCAACCTGGACTCGATCCTGCTCGACCTTCACCACGCCCTGGTCGTTCTGGCGGACAACGTCAAACACGTGGACATGGCTCTTGAATACGCGGGGCCGTCGTCGCGTTATTTCGGATCGGTCTTCACGCAGGGTCGTTGGGGCGACATCTACAACTGCGCCACCATCAACCAGGGGAATTGTGAGCACTGATGGCTCTCCAACGCTGGATACGTCCGCTCACGACCGTAGTGATCGTCCTGTTGATCGCCGGAGGCGCAGGGCTCCTGTACACGTCGAGGGCGTCGAAGGACGACAGCTATCACATCACGGCGTACTTCACGAAGACGATCGGGCTCTTCGAGAACTCCGACGTGGACATCCTGGGTGTGCCCGTGGGCAAGGTCACCAACGTCGACCCTGAGGGCACGCAGGTGCGCGTCGACATGGAGATCGATTCGCAATACAAGATCGAGAAGAGCGCCAGCACGTTCGCTCAGATCGTGCCGATCTCCGTCATCTCGGACCGGTACATACAGCTGGGCCCGACGTACGACGACTCCGGTACCTATCTGCGGGACGGCGACGTTCTCTCGACCGAGGTGACGCAGATCCCGGCCGAGCTCGACGACGTCTTCAAGCAGCTCAAGAAGCTCCTGGACGCGATCCAGCCGGGCAAGAACGGCCAGCCCGGCGCTCTCGGTGACCTGATCGTCCAACTGAACAAGACCTTGAAGGACCGCGAACGCGATCTCCAGGGAACGTTGATCACGGGAGCCAACCTGACCGGGACACTGGCGGGAGCGCGTAACGACCTGTCGGGACTGTTGGTCCATCTCGATGGACTATTCCGGCGCCTCGCGTCGCGGGCCGGATCGATCGGGGAGCTCAACAAGAACTTCGCGTTGGTCATGACCGCACTGGCTCAGAGCCGTTCGGACCTCCAGGGAACGATCAAGAACGTCGCCGACATGACTCACGAGGTGGGCGATCTCGTCACGGACCGCGGCGATCGCCTCGGCAACGACCTCGCGCTGGCAACCAAGATCACGTCGAGCGTGCTCCGCAACCGCGCATCGGTCGAGGAGTCCCTGTCGTGGCTCCCGGTCGTCGGAAAAGGTGCCGGGAACGCGTTCCACGGCGGACCCAACAAGGACGTGGACGTTCGCGACAACGCCACGGCGAAGCTTCAGTGTGCGTTGCTCGACAACCTCCCGCCGGGTCCGATCAAGGACCAGCTCAAGGAGATCTGCCAAGACCAGACGGGCGAGCCCCCACGTACGGTCGAGGCCCCCGCGCCGAGCCCGACGACACCGACCAAGCCACTGCTGGACTGCGACAAAGCCGTCCGGAAGGTGAAGCATCAGTTGAGGCGCATCGAGCGGCTGGGCCTGCCCGACGACGCGCTCCACGAGATCGTCGATCCGCTCAAGAAGCAGATGCGCGCGCTGAAGAAGGCGTGCAAGAAGGTCGGCGGCTCGGTCGACGTCAACGACATCCTCGATCAGCTTCCCGACCTCCCGCCGATCCCGGATCTGCCCAACCTGCCCAACGCCCCGGACGAGGTCGGCGTGGGGTCGCTCACCGGGAACGCGGCAGGCACGAATGCTGCCCCGACCGAGGACGACAGTGCATGGGACGGCTTCACGGGGTGGCTCGGTGACTTCGTGTCGTTCCTGGGGGTCGGCCGATGATGCGCCGCGCCGCTCTCTTCGTCTCGCTCGCGATCGTCATGTCGTCGTGTGCCGCGATCGGCATCACGCCGGCGTGCGGTGGGACCGAGATCATCGGCATCTTCAAGCAGGTCGGCGACCTGGTGGAGAACGCGAACGTCCAGTCCTCCGACGTCGAGATCGGAACCATCAGCAAGATCGAGCTCGACGGATGGAACGCCCGAGTCACGATGTGCATCGACGAGGGCGAGCACATCCCGGAGGACAGTCGGTTGGTCGTGCGCACGACCTCGCTCCTCGGCGAGAAATTCGTCGACGTCCAACCCCAGACCCAAGGGCCCCCGTACCTCGCCGATGGGGACGTCCTCGACACCGATCAAACCGGCAAGGCCAGCGAGCTCGAAGAGGTCTTCGCGAAGCTGGCGTCGATCCTCGGTACCGGCAACCTCGAGCAGATCAACAGGTTCACCACCTCGCAGGCCACGATCCTGCGCAACCGGGCCGGTGACGTGCGCGAGGTGCTGGATCGTCTCCGACGCTTCACCGACGTTCTCGACGGGCGGCGCGACAAGATCGCGCAGTCGGTCGACAACCTCGACCTCGTCGCGAAGAACGTGCTCGGCGATTCCGGGGTCCTCGAGTCGTTCCTTCGTTCCTTCGAAGGTTCATCGGCCGTTCTGTCCGACCAGAAGGAGGAGCTGGAGAACCTGCTCGTCTCACTCGACCGGTTCTCTCGGGTGGCATCGCAACTTCTGAACTCCACCGAGGCCGGGCTCGACAAGCAATTCCGTGACCTGCGTCCGATCTTGGAGACCGCGGTCGCGAACAGTGGCAACCTCCGAACCTCGCTCGAGACGCTGGCAACGTTCTCGCAGTGGTTCCCCGAGACGATGCCGGGCGACTACCTGCAACTGGACGTGTGCCAGGCCCCGCCGAATTACTTCGACCAAGGAACGACCTGTCCGCAGAGCGTTCAGAACGACAACCCGAAGTCGACGGGCGGAGATTCGGTGCAAGCTCCCGACAATGCCGTGCGCTACCTGTTGCACGTCCGCGACCTGACCGGGGGCAGCCGATGATCGGCTGGCGCGTCAAGGCGAACCTCGTCTTCTTCCTCGTCGGCTCGCTGGGCCTCTCTTACCTCATGGCCAACCAGGTCCTGTCGATCCTCCAGGAGCGCTATTCCGTGTTCGCCCAATTCCGCGACGCGGGAGGCGTGTTCACGAACCAGGAGGTCACATACCGCGGGATCACCGTCGGTCAGGTTGGCGCGATGGACGTGACCGACGACGGCGTCAGCATCGAGCTCAAGATCGACAAGGAGTTCGACCACATCCCCGAGGAAGGGATCGAGGCGCGCGTCATGTTCAAGAGTGCGGTCGGCGAGCAGTTCGTCGACCTGCTCCCCGCTACGGACGACGGTCCCTATCTCTCCGACGGCGACAAGATCCCCATGGAGCAGACGTCGATCCCCGTCTCGACGCAGGCTCTGCTCTCCACCCTCGAACGAGTCCTGCGGGGAGTACCTCCGCGCGCGCTCAAGGGAGCCGTCGACGAGCTGGGGATCGGCTTGACGGGACGGGGGCCTGATCTCGCCACCATCCTCGAGTCCACGGCCACACTCGCGGATCTCTTCGCGGAGCGTTCGCCCGAGGTCGAAGGACTGTTGCGGAACGGAACGAAGCTCGGCGATCAATTCATCGCGTCGCGACGAGACTTCGCAACCGCGATCCGGGAGCTCGTTACCGTCAGCGAGGCCCTCTCCCAGAGCCGGCCCGACCTCGTTCGGTTGCTGCAGAACACGAACCAGACCTCGGATGCCGTGATCCGGTTGCTCAACGAGCACAACCCGGAGATCAACAAATTCCTGCATCAATTCGCTCTGATCAACGAGCTCCAAGCCCAGCACTCCGATGACCTGAAGGCATTGATGCTCAATCTCCCCACCGCGCTCGCCAAGATCAATCAGGCGTTCGAGCCGACCACCGGCCTCGTGAGGTTCGGTCTGGTCACCGACACCAACAATCCCGGGTGCAGCTACGGCACCGCGCGGCGTCCACCGTCGGATCGCTCCCCCAGATTGCCGCCGAAGAACGCCCGGTGCGGCGGATCGAGCTCGAGCCGAGGCACGTCCACCACCGACGTTTCGACCGATAGCGGGGGCGGGGCCGGCTCGCTGCCGGGCGTCGACGACGGCTTGTCCCTCGGAGGTGTCACGAACGGTCTACCGTCGCGGATGACCGACTGGTCGTGGACCCTCTATTACCTGCGAGGCATCGAGTCGTAGACGCAGACGCAACTCTCGAAAAAGCACCCGAGTCCGAACCCCGACGGGGGCTGGGCCGCTTCGTGGTGCCCGCGCTCGCGGTCGCCATGGTGCTCTCGTTCGCTTCGGCCGTGACGCTGGGGCTGTTCTGGGTGCGCGATCGGGACACGAAGCCCGAGGAAGTCGCCTCGTTCCTTGCGGATCAGAAGCCTGCGGTCGAGAAGAGCGTGACGGAGGTCGTCACACTCCTCACGAACTACGACGCGACGAACATCGACGACGTCGTGAAGCGGATGCTGGAGATCACAACCGGGAGCTTCCGCAAGGACTACCAGGACACGTTCGAGCGTGGTCTCGGCAATGCGATCAAGAAGGCGTCGACTTCGGCGCGCGGCCAGATACTGACCGGGCCGGACGTCTCGTTCCGAAGTGCCGACGAAGCGGTCGCGGTCGTGCGGGTTCAGCAGACGATCCAGAACGACCAGAACCCCGAGGGCAAGAGCTACGTCGACGTGATGCAGATCACGATGATCAACACCTCGGACGGAGGCTGGAAGGCGGATCGGGTCGAGATCCTCGGGGGCCAAGACGCCACCGGCTAACGAACTTTCGTAACTGAGCAACCGCAGAGAGCTCACTGCGCCGCGCGAAACCCGACCGGGTCATGATCTAACTCCGAGGTGTCCCTGACTACACCGTAAGCCTGGCGAGATCATGGCGATGAGGTGGCCATCGCCCTCGCATCCGGGCTGCGAACATCCGATCAACCGTGGGCCGCCACAGAACCGTGGGCCGCCACAGCAGGGATCGCATCGAGGAGGTCGAGATGCACGAACGTCGACGGAACGCAACCGTGCGCCTCACGATCGCCTTCCTGGTGCTCACCCTCGCGGTCCCCGGGTCCGCGGCGCCTGCGTCCGCCGCCGCTGCGTCCCGTGCTTCTGCGTCCACCGCCGCTGCGTCCGGCCCCACTGCCTCCTCCCGGTGCGCCCTGAACGTCGTCAAGCGGGAGCCGGGATGGACCTCCATCGAGGTTCCCGACTTCGCCGTCGGACCGACC
>DASSMG010000280.1:0-2993 GCA_035688995.1 Actinomycetota bacterium | reverse complement strand
TGGCCGCCCGTCTCTACCTCGGCTCCCATCGCGCGCAGGGTCGCGGCACGTTCTTCCTTCGCGGGATCGCTCGCGTCGTCGGTCACGACGACACTGGCCCCGAGATCGATCAGGGCGCGCGCCGCGCTGAAGCCGCTGGTCCCGAGGCCGAACACCGCGATCCGGCGGCCGCTGAAGCCCGTCACCGTGCTCCGCCCTTGGAGAGGAAGTCTGCGTAGAACAATCCCAGACCGAACGCGACCGAAAGCCCGGACAGAACCCAGAAGCGCACGATGACGGTGAACTCCGCCCACCCTGCGAGCTCGAAGTGATGGTGGATCGGGGCCATCAGGAAGATGCGCTTTCCGGAACGCTTGAAGCTGGCCACCTGGAGCATCACCGAGAGGGTTTCCACCACGTAGAGACCGCCGAGCAGGAGCAGCAGTAGCTGGGTGTTCAGCAGGATCGCGAACACCGCCATAGCGCCACCGAGCATGATCGAACCGGTGTCTCCCATGAAGACCTTGGCCGGTGCGGTGTTCCACCACAAGAACCCCGCACACGAGCCGAACAACCCCGACGCGACGAGCGCGAGATCGAACGGGTCCGTTCCGCTGGCCTGGATGTCGTAAAAGATCGGATGGCGGAACTGCCAGAAGGCGATCACCACGAAGGCGGCCAGCACCTGCGCCGACGATCCCACGGCGAGCCCGTCGAGGCCGTCGGTCAGGTTCACCCCGTTGCTGGCGGCGGCGACCATCAGGAACACCCACACGAAGAAGAAGGGGCCGAGGTCGAGGGCCGTCGACCGGAACAGCGACAGGTCGGTGCCGATGTCGACGAGTTTCACGGCCGCGATCGCAAAGGCGATCGCGATGATCAGCTGACCCAGGAACTTGGCGCGGCTCTGAAGCCCGAGCGAACGCGACTTGCGGATCTTGATCATGTCGTCGACGAAACCGAGGCCCCCGAGAGCGACGATGGTCGCCAGTGCCAGGAGACCGCTGTCCTTCGGTGCCGAGAAACGGATGCCGAACCCGCTGCTCCCGACATGTCCGAGCGCGTAGCCGACGATCGTCCCGAACATGATCACCAGGCCGCCCATCGTCGGGGTCCCGCGCTTCTCGTAGTGGGCCTTAGGTCCTTCTTCGCGGATGAGCTGTCCCCACCCGCGACGACGGAAGATCCTGATCGCGATCGGGGTACCGAGGAGAGCGAAGATCAGCCCCGCGACGCCGGCCAGAAGGATGTTGGTCACGCGGGGTCACTTCCGAGCAGGTCGCGCAAGATCTCGCCGGCGACGACGCGGTCGTCGAACGGGATGGTGCGATCGGAGAATTCCTGGCCGGTCTCGTGGCCCTTGCCCGCGATCACCACGACGTCGCCCGGCCTCGCCGCTCTGAGCACGTGATCGATGGCCTCGCGCCGGTCGGGCAGCACCGCGTCCGCGCCCGAGGACGATTCGGCCACTACACCCTCCAGGATCTCGTCGATGATCGCGACCGGGTCTTCCGAACGCGGGTTGTCGGAGGTCACCACGCAGACGTCGGCCAGGCGCGCGACCACCGCTCCCATCAGAGGGCGCTTCGCCCTGTCACGATCGCCTCCGCACCCGAAGGTGCACAGCACGCGTCCCTGCGAGATGTCGGCGAGCCGGCGCGCGGCACGCAAGACGTTGTCGAGTGAGTCGGGAGTGTGCGCGTAATCGACGATCACTGCGAAATCCTGGCCCTCGACGACGGATTCGAACCTGCCCGGGACGGAATCGAGACGAGACAGCCCCTCGGCGACGGCATCGATATCGATCCCCGCCTGCAGGGCCACCGCAGCAGCGGCCAGCGCGTTGTAGACGTTGAAGGCACCGGCCAGCGACAGCGACACCGCTCGCGTTCCGACCGGTGTGGTGAGGTCGAAAGTGCTTCCGGCCGGGAGCAGGTTCACATCGGAGGCGCGGATCGCGGCATCCTCGGAGTACCCGAAGCCGACCGTGGGGATGGCGGCGTTCTCGAACAACCTCCGTCCGTGATCGTCGTCCACGTTCACGGCACCGGTCGTCGCCCGTTCCGGCTGGAAGAGGAGTCGTTTGGCTTCGAAGTAGTCCTCCATGCCGGAGTGGAAGTCGAGGTGATCCTGCGACAGGTTCGTGAAACCGGCCGAGGCGAACCGGATCCCCGCGACGCGATCGAGAGCGAGCGCGTGCGACGTGACCTCCATCGCCACCGAATCGCATGCCCGATCGCGCATCTCGGCGAGCAAGCGCTGGAGGTCGACGGACTCGGGCGTGGTCCTGACGCCGGGACGCCTCTCGCCCGCGATCCGGGTCTCGATGGTTCCGATCAGTCCGGGCGTACGGCCCGCGGCACGCAGGATGGACTCGAGCAGGAACGCGGTCGTCGTCTTTCCATTCGTCCCCGTGATCCCGAGCATGAGGAGACTCGACGCCGGGTGGTCGAAGAAGGCCGAGGCCAGCACGGCCATCGCGCGCCGGACGTCTTCGACCACCACTTGAGGCACGTCGATGTCCAAGACCCGTTCCACGCAGAGGGCTGCAGCGCCCTCGGCCACCGCATCGGCGGCGTAGCGATGGCCGTCGTGGTGCTCGCCCACGACGCAGAAGAAGAGATCGCCGGGCTGCACGACGCGGGAGTCGTAGGCGACCCCGGTGACGGCCGCGTCGCCCGTCACCGACGCGACCAGCTCCCCCGCAGCAGCGGAAAGCGTCGACAGATCCTTGACCGGGGTGGAAGCCATGACACCGATGCTAGTCATGGGCTCCGGGAGCTTCGGCCTGGTCCGCCTCGATCTCCTGGACCGCCCGCTCGGCGTTGTCGTTCGGCGGGACGCCCAGGTGGCGCAGCGCGAACTCCATGATCGTCTTGAAGGTCGGCGCCGCCGTCGAACCACCCCAGATGGGACTCGGGTCGTCGAGCACCACCATCACGACGACCGCGGGGTCGTTCGCCGGTGCGAAGCCGGCGAAGGACGCCACGTAATCGCCGCCGTATCCGCCCCCG
>DASSMG010000279.1:0-3144 GCA_035688995.1 Actinomycetota bacterium | reverse complement strand
GGGTCCGGCCCTGGCGTACGACCAGAACCCCCTCGACTGCGAGGGAAGCATCAAGCTCTTCTGCCCCGGCCCGCTTCCGTAAAGCGGCCCGCTAAAGGCTAAAACGGAAAGGCCCTCCGCGAGGAGGGCCTTTCGTTGTTCTACGTCGGTTCTACGTCGCCGGAACTGATCCGGCCACTCCCCCTTACCGATCAGGGATCGACCGCGACGATCTTCTTGACCGTCACTCCCGACGAGTAAGCCGTGCAATCCGAGGTGCCGTCACTCGCCCTCAGGCGCAGTTGCACTTGATAGAGCTTGGCGACGTAGCTCCCGGCGCCGTCACCCGAGGAAAGCGAGAACGAGATCGACGACGCAGTGGCGTCCGTCTCGAAGGACGAGTACGTGTAGCTCGCAGAGGTGGCGCCGGTGATGTTCACCCACGACGTTCCGTTGAACCGCTGCCACTGGTACTGCGGCGAGGCGATCCCCGAAACACTTCCCGAAACGGTGACGGTCGAGTTGGACCCGCTCGCGCTCGCCTTCGACGCGGTGACCGTCGGGGTCGCGAAGTCGAGCCGGAAGATCTTCGTCGTGTCCTTCAGGTCGCTCGTGTCGGTGGAAGACGACCGCGTTCGGACCTGCGTGTAGGCGTGACCACCGCAGGCGTTGACACCCGGGAGGGCACTGAGCGGCACCTTCGCTTCGGCGAAGCCGAATCGCAACAGGTTCCCGCCGGTCCAGTTGCCCTTGCTGTCGACCTGGCCCCACGGTGCGGCCGGGGTGGTGTCGTTGTTGTTGATGCTCGTCGTGGTGCCGCTCGGCACGGTCCCCTCGACGTAGGCCGATCCGTTCCACCGGAAGTAGTGAGGGGTAGCGGATCCGCTACTGCCGGAACCGCTCATCTCGAAGGTCAACAGCACGTCGCCGACGGTACGCGTCGGAACGTAGGTCGAGCTCGGCGCGGCCTGGTTGAACTCGAAGTCGAACGCGGTCGTGCCGTTGTTGCCGCGACGCTCCATCCCGAAGAAAAGGTTCGTCGAGTTGTTCGCGAGGTATGCCTGCGTGGCGTCGTACTTGGACGAGCCGACGGTTCCGGGACCGACGTTCCAAGTCGAGGTGTCGTTCTCTTTGCCGCCCGTCAAGAAGATGTCCTGGTCGTTGCCGCCGATGCCGTCGACGATGCGGACGCCGTTCCAGTGCCCGGTGCCGCCGCTCTTGCCGGTGACGCCCGGCTCGATCCCCGTCGCGACGCTGTTGACGAGGGTTTGCGCGTCGGTATTCGCGTTGCAGTCCTTCACCCAATCGAAGCCGGTCCCGACCGGGCACGATGCCGTGCTACCGCCGGGGTAAAGGTTGGCGCTCGGTTGGTCGATCTCGATAGTGCCCGAGACGGTTCCAGTTACTGCCTGCCCCGCCGGAGCCGCGAATACGATCGCGGCCGCAGCCAGTAGACAAGTGGTCGCGACGCCGCCTAAACGGCGCAGACGCGTCGCGCTGCGCGATGCAGACATGGGGTCCCCTCCATCCTCTCCTCGCGAGCGCCCGCGCGCTCGCCCTGCTCACGCCACAGTACGGAGGGGCGGTCCGCCCAGTCCAGGGAATTGGCAAAAAAATCCAGAAATGAGCCGGACTACCTAGTGCGCGAAGCGCACCTAGGAGCGGGCCTGGCCGCTCCTACAGGGTCAGGAGCGGGAGGCAAACAGCAACTGGACCACGTAGCCGAGTGCCCATACCCGGTCGCGAAGGCGTGCTCTGAGCGGTGTGCCCGCCGGCGTTCTTCTCGCCACCATCGTCGCTCCCCCTCGCCGCAGCCGTTGATTGGTGTATCGGAGGTGCCCGGCCCCCGCTTAAGGAACGTCTCGGTTCGCGAAACGTTGCGCTCGCGCGGTGGCGAAAGCTCGGATTTCGGAGGAAAAAGCCACCGGCTAGGCGGTGCAGGCCTGCTTGGGAGGGCGTCGAGCGACGTCGTCGACCAGGTCGAGGATCTCCTCGGTGGGGGCCCCCTTGTAGATGAATGCCATCGCGCACGCGGCCAGAGCCGCGCGTTCCATGTGCGGATGGTCGAAGCCCGAGAGCACCACGATCTTGAGCCCGGGGCGCACGGAGTGAAGACGCGGGATCGCCCGGATCCCGTCGAGACGGGGCATCGCGAGGTCGAGAAGAACGACATCGGGCTGGAGCCGTTCGGTTTCGGCGACCGCCTCGATCCCGTCACCGGCCTGACCCACGACCTCGAAACGTTCGTCCGTCGTGAAGACGGTGGCCAGCATCGAGCGCAGGTCGGCTACGTCGTCCACGATCAGGAGCCTCGTCGCCATACGCGAAGCATCCTCCGTTTCTTCGTATAACGACACTACGAAGTTCTACGTAATGGGCCGCACCGGTCGTGGGTAGATGGGACTATCGAGTGATGAAGAGCTTCTACGAGGTCATCCAGTGGGTGAACGCCGGAGCTTTCCTGGGGCTCGCTCTGCTGACCCTGAGGTTGTGGGTGAAACGGCGCGACAAGCCCAGCTTCTGGATGGCGGTGACGTTCGCCGACCTCGGGGTGCTCACGGTGATCGGGCGCGTGATCCAGGTGGTCAACGGAGATCGCGACCTTCCACTGATCGCAACGAAATTCATCGTGGCCGTCCTGTTGCTGTTCCCCTATTTCTTGTTCCGGGTCGCCAACTCGTTCACTCCGGCGTCTAAGACCGCGCAACGGCTCGCGGCCGTCCTCACCGTCGCGGTGGTGGTGTGGACGTTCCTGCTACCGACGTTCCCCTCGCAGGGTGAGGCTCGGAGCGGGACGTTCGAGTTGTTCGTGATCGGGATCCTGATCCAGTGGACCGCGTTGTCGGCGGTCGTCGCCTTCAAGTTCTGGGTCGGTGGGAGGGGCCAGCCCCCCGTTGCGCGCGCCCGCATGCGTTTGCTCGCCGCGGCGGCCGCGATCCTGAGTCTCGCCCTCGTGATCAGCGGTGCGGCGCCGGGCGACCGTCCCCTGGGTGTCGATGTCGGGGTATCGCTACTCACCCTCGTGGTGGTGACCATCTTCTATCTCGCATTCGCTCCGCCCGGTCCGCTGCGTGCCGCATGGAGGCGACCGGCGGAGGAGGGGCTTCGGCGCGCGGTCATCGACCTCATGGGAGCCGTCACGGATCAGGCCGTTGTCGACGGCTT
>DASSMG010000278.1:0-4460 GCA_035688995.1 Actinomycetota bacterium | reverse complement strand
GTTGAGAGCGCGGCCCGCGACCGGGTCGCCGCCGACAGCCACGAGATGATCCGCGTGCACGGCGCGCGCGTGAACAATCTCAGAGACGTCAGCCTCGAGATCCCCAAGCGGCGGCTCACCGTCTTCACCGGTGTTTCCGGGTCGGGTAAGAGCTCGCTCGTGTTCGACACGATCGCGGCGGAGTCGCAACGCCTGATCAACGAGACCTACAGCGCATTCGTTCAGGGCTTCATGCCGACCCTGGCGCGCCCCGACGTCGATGTGCTCGATGGACTGACCACCGCGATCATCGTGGATCAGGAACGGATGGGCTCGAACCCCCGCTCCACGGTCGGTACCGCCACCGACGCCAACGCGATGCTGCGCATCCTGTTCAGCAGGCTCGGCAAGCCGCAGATCGGCCCTCCGATCGCGTTCTCGTTCAACGTCCCGCGGCGCAAGGCGAGCGGTGCAATGACCGTCGACAGGGGCAAGGGCGAGCGCGTCGTGGTGCGAAACGCGATCTATCACGGCGGCATGTGCGCGCGCTGCGAGGGAATGGGGACGGTTTCCGACTTCGACCTGACCGCGCTCTACGACGAGACCAAATCCCTGAACGAGGGTGCGCTGACGATCCCCGGCTACAGCATGGACGGATGGTACGGACGCATCTATCGCGGGTCGGGCTTCTTCGACCCGGACAAGCCGATCCGCAAGTACACCAAGAAGGAACTGCACGATCTCCTCTACAAGGAACCGACCAAGATCAAGGTCTCGGGCATCAACCTCACCTACGAGGGACTGATCCCGAAGATCCAGAAGTCGATGCTCTCCAAGGACGTCGATGCGCTGCAGCCTCACGTCCGCGCGTTCGTCGAGAGGGCCGTGACGTTCCAGACGTGCCCCGATTGCGGCGGCACCCGGCTCAACGAGGAGGCGCGGTCGTCCAAGATCAAGGGGAAGAACATCGCCGATGTCTGCGCCCTGCAGATCAGCGATCTCGCCGATTGGGCCCGCGGGTTGCGCCAGGCCTCCGTGGCGCCCCTGCTGGCCGGGTTGCAGCACCTGCTCGACTCGTTCGCAGAGATCGGGTTGGGCTACCTGTCCCTCGATCGTCCGACGGGGACCCTTTCGGGCGGTGAGGCACAGCGCACGAAGATGATCCGCCACCTCGGCTCGTCGCTCACCGACGTCACCTACGTCTTCGACGAGCCGACCGCCGGGCTCCATCCGCACGACGTCGAACGCATGAACGGACTACTGCTGCAACTGCGGGACAAGGGCAACACCGTGCTGGTGGTGGAGCACGAGCCGGAGATGATCGCGATCGCGGACCACGTCGTGGATCTGGGTCCCGGAGCCGGTTCCGCCGGCGGAACCGTCTGCTTCGAAGGCACCATCGAGGGATTGCGCCGGAGCGACACGATCACCGGGCGCCACATCGACGACCGCGCCGCCCTGAAGGATGAAGTTCGAACCGCCCGAAGCAGCCTCGAGATACGCGGCGCGACCACTCACAACCTCAAGAACGTCGACGTCGACATCCCGCTCGGCGTGCTGGTCGTCGTCACCGGAGTGGCGGGCTCGGGGAAGAGCTCTCTGATCGACGGGTCGGTGTCGGGGCGCGACGGGGTGATAGCGATCGACCAGAGCGCGATCCGAGGTTCCCGACGGAGCAATCCCGCGACCTATACCGGGGCGCTCGAGCCGATCCGCAAAGCGTTCGCGAAGGCCAACGGCGTGAAGCCGGCGTTGTTCAGCGCCAACTCCGAAGGCGCATGCCCGAACTGCAACGGCGCCGGTGTGATCTACACGGATCTCGCCATGATGGCCGGCGTTGCCACGACCTGCGAGGAGTGCGGGGGGAAACGCTTTCAGGCCGCGGTCCTCGACTACAAACTCGGTGGGCGCGACATCAGCGAGGTCTTGGCCATGCCGGTGTCCGAGGCCGTCGAGTTCTTCGGGACCAAGAAAGCGGCCACGCCGGCAGCGCAGAAGATCCTCGAGCGCCTGGCCGACGTTGGACTGGGATACATCAATCTGGGGCAGCCGCTCACGACGTTGTCCGGCGGCGAGCGCCAGCGACTCAAGTTGGCGAGCCACATGGGCGACAAGGGCGACGTCTACGTCCTCGACGAGCCGACGACCGGACTGCATCTGGCCGACGTCGAACACCTGCTGGGTCTTCTCGATCGGCTGGTGGACGACGGCAAGTCGGTCATCGTGATCGAGCACCATCAGGGGGTGATGGCCCACGCCGATTGGATCGTCGACCTGGGACCGGGAGCGGGTCACGACGGGGGCCGGATCGTGTTCGAGGGCACGCCGGCCGATCTGGTCGCGGCCCGCTCGACGGTGACCGGCGAACACCTCGCCGCCTACGTCGGCAAGTGAGTCACTGAGCGGATCTCTTGACCGCGCGCAGGAACAGGAACAGTGGAAGGCGGTGCCACTGTGCTCTCTCGGGGCGATCGTCAGAAAGCAGCTCCTCCGGTCGCGGTTCCCGGTACAGATCGACCGCGAACCCCGCTCCCTCCAGAGCGCGCATGTAGTCCTCGAGCGAATAGGCGCACCCCCGGAAGGTCATCTGGATGCCGTCTCTTTCGACGGTTTCGTCGACGGGCCGGGGGCCGAAGTAGGACGTGACGACGAACGAAGACGACGGGTCTGTGCTCTCGAAGTGATTCGGCACATCCGTCATGGGGTGGACGACGCAGATGCACAGCCGGCCTTCGGGAACCAGAACGCGCGCGGCTTCGGCAACTACCCGAGACAGGTCGTCGACGTTCTGTAACGAGTTATAGGCAACGACGAGTTCGAAGGAGCCATCGCGGAAGGGGAGGGCTTCTCCCGGCGCGATCAGGTAATCGGCTCGCTCGTCTTCGCGCCGGGCGTAGCCGACGAGCGTGGGAGAAGGGTCGATCCCGACCACTCGATAGTCGCGCGCGACCAGATCGCGGGCATGTGCCGCTCACGAGAGCGAGTGTTCCACGCTCGCTACAGATGCCGCGATTACTTTCGGGCTGGAGGAACGTCCTATCCACCGAACGCCGGGAGAACCGGTCATCGAACGAGGAGGGTTGGAAATGGGAAAGATCGTGTCGAACTTCTTCATCTCGCTGGACGGCGTTGTCGAGGCGCCGAACGAGTGGCACTTCCCCTATTTCAACGACGAGATGGGCGCTGCGGTGGGCAAAGGCATGGAGAGCTCGGGGGCGTTCTTGATGGGCCGCAAGCTCTACCAGGAGTGGTCCGAGTACTGGTCCGCCCAGGGACCGGAGGTCCCTTTCTCGACGTTCATCAACGAGATCCCGAAGTACGTGCTGTCCAACACCCTCACCGAGACGACCTGGAACAACACGACGCTGTTGTCCGGAGACGTCGCGGCCGGGTTGCGCGAGGTCAAGGGATCGATCGACGGGGACATCACCATGTCGGGGAGCGCGACGACGGTGCGGTGGCTTCTCGCCACCGGATTACTCGACGAGCTCCATCTGTTGGTTCACCCCATCGCAGTGGGCAAGGGCCAGCGGCTCTTCGAGGACACCCCGACGCACCCACTCGAGCTGATCGAGCATGACGTCTTCGAGAACGGAGTGCTGAACCTGGCGTACCGGCCCGCCGGAGGGTGATGCAGCCGCTAACGGCCCCGGGGGCGCTTCTTCGGTAGAGAACGGGCGTAGGACGTTCCGAGCTCGACCCAGCGCGCCAGTTGAGGACGAGTGCGGACGGCATCCGCGTCCAGATGGAGCCAGCCCTTCATCCGCCGGTCCCGCATCTCGGCGGGATCGATGTCAGGTGAGCTTGGACTCCAGGCGACGCAGCATCTTCAGGCTTCGGAGGGTCGTGGGTTGGCCGAGCGCCTTCTCGAGTTTCGCTCCCGAGACCGTGGCCCGGCCCATCCCTTGACGCGCCAGCCAGAACACCTCACGACCCTTCGCGGTGACCGAATCGACGTCGTTGCTGATTTCGTCGAGCGCTTTCTTGGCCCCCGCGGAAGCGGCTTTCTTCAAGAACCCGACGTGAACGTCGGCCGGCGACCGGAAGGGAGGCGCCGCGACGATGCGCTTTATCTGCGCTGCCGATCGCACGAAGGTCACGACCTCGAACCCGAGCGCTTTCTCGAGCTTCGCGGAGATCACGCCCTCGAGATCGGCGGCCTTGCGGGTCGAACGGAATATGACGTTCCCGCTTGCGATGAACGTCTCGACGTCGTCGAGGCTCATCTTCTCGAACGCGTCCCGCAGCTTCTGCATCGAGACCCGGCGCGCTCCAACGTTGATCGCCCGGAGAAAGGCAACCTGGACGGCCATCAGGCGCCGATGGGCTCGCCGATCCCTTGCTGGCTCGCGACACCGTCGAGCAGGCGCCAGATGGCCGCGGCTCCCTCCGCCGCTCCTGCGATGGCCTCTTCCTGCTCGCTCTCGGTCGAGACACACGAGCAGATCGCGTCGAGGAGCTCGGATGAATGTTCGACGTCC
>DASSMG010000277.1:0-3835 GCA_035688995.1 Actinomycetota bacterium | reverse complement strand
CGAACAGGAGAAGGTCGCCGACGCCGTGCGCGAGCTCAGCGGCGCCACGGTCGAGGAGAGCCCGCGTCAGCAGATCGGCCGCAAGTGGGGTGGCGAGATCACCAGCAAGGCCATCAAGGCTCTGCTGATCTTCTTCCTGGTGATCATCGCGTTCATCTCGTGGCGCTTCGAGTGGAAGATGGCCGTGGGCGCGTTCGTAGCGCTGTTCCACGACCTCGTCATCACCGCCGGCATCTACGCCCTGGTCGGGTTCGAGGTGACTCCGTCGACGGTGATCGCGATCCTGACAATCCTCGGTTATTCCCTGTACGACACCGTCGTGGTGTTCGACAAGGTCGAGGAGAACACGTCTCTCTATGCCACCACCGGTCGGATGACCTACGAGGCCTCCGCCAACATGGCGATGAACCAGGTCTTCATGCGCTCGCTCAACACCTCGCTGGCAACGCTCCTCCCGGTCGCTGCTCTGCTCTTCGTGGGAGCCGGTCTCCTCGGCGCCACCACGCTCGAGGACCTCGCTCTCGCGTTGTTCGTCGGTATCGCGGTTGGAACGTACTCGTCGATCTTCGTGGCGACGCCGATCCTGTCGCTGCTGAAGGAACGGGAGCCGCGGTTCCAGAGCGTTCGCGAGAAGGTCTTACGCGACGCCAAACGGCAGAGCCGAACCGCTGCGACTCCTCCGATGGAAGAGGTGACCGTCGGCGCACCCGCCGCGGCGGCAACCACGACGACGCCTCGGGCGACGACCCAGAACCGACCCCAGACGCGACCGCGCGCCGGCTCCAAGAAAGCGAAACGCAGAAAGAAGCGCTGAGCGGGCGTGCCGTTCGAGCCCAATCACGAGTGGCTTAAGGAACACATCCGCGACATCCCGGATTTCCCTCAGCCGGGGGTGACGTTCAAGGACATCACTCCGCTGCTTGCCGACAAGAAGGCATTCACCTACACGATCGACGCGATCGCGCACCAATTCGACCGCGACGAGATCGACAAGGTTCTCGGCATCGAGGCTCGGGGCTTCATCGTTGCGGCACCGCTGGCCTACCGCTTCACCGCCGGCCTCATCCCGGTGCGCAAGAAAGGGAAGCTGCCGTGGGAGGTCGAGTCCGAGTCGTATTCCCTCGAATACGGAGACGATCACCTCGAGATACATCGAGATGCGATCACTCCCGGCGAACGGATCCTGATCGTGGACGACGTCCTGGCGACGGGAGGCACCGCGGAGGCGACCGCGCATCTCACCGA
This sequence comes from Actinomycetota bacterium, assembly GCA_035688995.1. Taxonomy (GTDB): domain Bacteria; phylum Actinomycetota; class CADDZG01; order CADDZG01; family WHSQ01; genus DASSMG01. The sequence continues at coordinate 2,590 of DASSMG010000277.1, read as the reverse complement.
ACGATGCGGAGGAAAGATCGCCGGGATCGCGACGATCCTCGAGCTGTCGGCCCTCGGGGGCCGCGACCGCTTGGGGGCGTACGGATACTTCAGCCTGATCCGCTACTGACGTAGCGTGGAGCGATGACCGACGAACGACCTCCGGGTCTCCGGGGGGATCTCGCAAGGCTGTTCTCCGACAAGGGAACCCATGAAGGCAGGCCCAGCCTCGGCCGCGCGGTGCAGCGCGCGCTCACGCGACCGGGGGCCCTGGCGCTGTTGCTGTACCGGGCGTCGCATCGCTTGTGGCGGCGGGGGTGGGTGACCCCGGCCGAGCTCGTGTGGCGCCTGAACCACTTCCTGACCGGGGCCGACATCCACCCCGGCGCAGAGATCGGTGGGGGATTGCGTCTCACGCACACGAGCGGTCTCGTCATAGGCAAGGGCGTTCGCATCGGATCGAACGTGACGCTTCTGCACGAGGTCACGATGGGAGGGTCGTCGCGCGGGTTCTTCGAAGAGGGGGCCGTGGACGGTTTCCCCGAGGTCGGAGACGGGACGAAGATCGCCGCCGGCGCGAAGCTCCTGGGCCCGATAACGGTAGGGCGCGACTGCTTCATCGGAGCCAATGCCGTGGTGGCGCGCGATCTTCCCGATGGGACGGTCTACACGCCCGGGCGCGAGCTCGCGGAGCTGCGCCGGCGGGTCAGCGATCTGGAGGCACGCGTGGAGGAGCTCCAGAGGACCGGGTCCGAACTCCCTAAGTGACGCAAGCGACCACGGAGGGCGCGCCCAAGCGCGTATCGCTGGCTCGTTCGACCGCGGTGATGACCGCGGGGACCGTGCTGTCGCGCGTCACCGGGGTCGTCCGGCTCGCCGCGATGGCGGCCGCGCTCGGGATCGCCGAGACCCGCCTGACGGACACCTACAACCTCGCGAACACGGCACCGAACATCCTCTACGAGCTCGTCCTCGGTGGCGTTGTCACCTCGGTGTTCGTCCCTCTCTTCGTCGAGCTCTTCGAGAAGGAGGATCGTGAGCGCGCGTGGCAGGTCATCAGCGGGATCGTCACGGTGTCGTTGTTGGTCCTCTCGGCCGTCGCCCTTGTCGGCGTCGCGCTCGCGCCGCTCATAGCCCGCTTCTATTCGGGACGCCTCGGAGGCGCGGACGAAGAGGTGCAGCGCGCCACGATCACGTTCCTGCTGCGCCTGTTCATCCCACAGATCGTCCTGTACGGCATCTATTTCATGGGGGCCGGGATCCTCAATGCCCGCAAGCGTTTCGGACCTCCGATGTGGACGCCGATCGTCAACAACATCGTTCTGATCGGAGTGTTCATCGTCTTCCACGAGGTGTACGGGGCCGTGACCCTGCACACGGTCACCAACACCCAGCTGCTGGTGATCGGTCTCGGTACGACGATCAGCGTGGCTCCCATGGGCTTGTTGTTGCTTCCTTACCTGCGACGCGTGGGCCGGTTCCGACCGACGCTGTCGCTCGACCATCCTGCGATCCGGAAGCTGGGGCGCCTGGCGGTCTTCGTGGTCGGTTTCGTCGTCGCCAACCAGGGTGGCTACGTCGTGATCCAGTGGCTGGCCAACCGGGAACAGGGCGCTTACACGGCCTACGTCTCCGCGTTCACGTTCTTCCTCATGCCGGTCGGGCTCTTCGTGTGGTCGATCACGACCGCCCTGCTCCCTTCGCTGAGCGAGCACGCCACGCATCAACGCTGGCGGGAGTTCGGGGACCAGATCTCCGTCGGCATCAGGGCGACGTTGTTCCTGATGGTCCCGGCGACGCTCGGATATCTCGCACTCGGATCGATCCTCGTGCGCGTGCTGCTGCAGCACGGCGTCGTGACAGCGGCCTCAACCGCCCTCGTGACCGACGTGCTGAGGCTCTTCGTCCTCGGCCTCGTGCAGTTCTCGATCTATCAACTGCTGGTGCGAGCGTTCTATGCCGTCCAGGACACGCGCACGCCGTTCATCGTCAACCTCGTCGTGGTCGTCGTGAACATCGCCGTGGCGGTGCCTTTCTTCATCGCCTGGCAGGTGCGCGGGATAGCTGCGGCCCAGGCGATCGCGAACACGGTGGGGATGGTTCTGCTCGCGGTGCGGCTGTCGCGCCGCAGCGGGGGGATCGGATGGCGTGCCGTCGGGGGATCGGCGGTACGGATCTCGGCCGCCGCTCTTGCGATGGGCGCGGTGGTCTGGTTCGGAGTCGTCGTTACCGACCGGGTGACGGCCGACGCGACCTACTGGCTACAGGCGGGGATCCTTCTCGTGCTCGTGGCGGTCGGAACCGCGGTGTATCTCGGAGCAGCGCGGGTGGCTCGCGTGCAGGAGTTGAGCTACGTCGTGAACCTGCTGCGCCGGAGGTCGGGGAGTGCCCCCCCGTGAGCGAGACACCTCCGATCGTGGTCACGGGATCCCACCGGTCCGGGACGACCTGGGTGGGACGCATCATGGCGTTATCGCGCGGGACGGGTTACATCCACGAGCCCCTCAACCCGTCGCGCCGGCCGGGATGGGGGGCCGGGCGAGTGCCGTACTGGTATCTGTACGTCTGCTCGGAGAACGCGGCCCGCTGGCGGCCGGTGTTCGACGACGCG
>DASSMG010000276.1:0-4193 GCA_035688995.1 Actinomycetota bacterium | reverse complement strand
CCGGACCGTCGGGGCCGGTGGCTCGCTCCTCGACCCGGGCGTGACCAAGAGGGTGCTGGAGCGACTCCGGAAGGCGAAGTTCGACGAGAAGGACCCGAAGCTCGCCCGTCTGTCGCCCCAGGAGGAACGGATCCTCGACATGATCGGCGAGGGCCTCACGAACCGCGAGATCGCCGAGCGGATCAACCTCTCGGACAAGACCGTCAAGAACTACGTGTCGACCATCCTCCAGAAGCTGGAGGTGGCCCGGCGGGCCGAGGCGGCCTCCTACGTGGCCCGCGCACGAGCTCAGGAGCACCACGACCCGAACGGGTGAGCCCCTGCGGTCCCGGGTCAGGGGGGCCGGTTGGGCCGGCCGGGGCCGGGTTGGACCCGGATTCGTCCCGGGTGGTGTGGGCCTATAGGCCCGCCTAAGTGGGTCCCATCGGACCTATTGGCATTCCTCTCGGATGGCGATGCTGTCTCCAGAACGTCGGCATAAGAAGTCGGCACCAGCAGAAGGAGGCAGAGATGTCGCAGTACGCAGCGGAGGCGACGATCGCCGGGAAGCAGGAGGCAACGTTGGACAGGAAAGCGTGGGACACCATCATCAGTGGAGCCGGCGCGGTCATCGCGGCGGTGCTCCTGGTCGTCGGGATCCTCGCGGTCGTGGGCGGCAACTTCGCCTACTCGAACGTCAAGGACCGCCTGGCGCCCGAGAAGGTCACGTTCCCCCCGATCACCGCGATGACCCCCGAAGAGAAGAGTGAGGTTGGGGACTTCGCCGGAGCTCGGGTCGACACCGGCCCCGAGGCCGAAGCGTTCTCCCGTTACATCGCCGGACACCTGATGGAAGTCAACGAGGGCAAGACCTACTCCGAGACGAGCGCAGCGGCTCGTGAAGAGGGCCTCGACCCGAAGGTTGCGGCAGAGCTCCAGGGCAAAGCCGACGTCCTGTTCAAGGGCGAGACGCTCCGGGCGATCCTGCTGAACGCCTACGGATGGTGGACGGTTGGGACGATCACTCTCTACGCCGGTTACGCCTCGATCGTGGGCGGTTTGCTCCTCGGACTGTTCGCCTTCTTCGGCTTCCGTCACGCACGGAGATCGGCCAAGGCATAACGCTCCTTCCTCCGAAGGGCGAAAGAAAGAAACGGCCCCCGAAAGGGGGCCGTTTCTTTCGTGCCGGTACAGACCCGTGGTCCGTTCGTCCCGTCACGAACGGGACACCCGGCCCTAAGCGGTAGTGGTCCATTCCTGTTGGATCACCACGTCGGCGGATAGCTACTCACTCAAGGAGACATACGTGGGCGACAGAACGAGATTCAGCCTCTTCGGCGCGTTCGCAGGTTTCATGGTCGTGGTCGCGTTCGGCGCCGGGATCATCGTGACCTCGGCGTTCGATTCCACGAACCCGTTCGGGGGCCGGACCACCGCGGCGGCTGGTTCGGCCGAAACGCTGCGGGTCGAGCTGGGGGACCTCTTCATCAAACCGGCGAAGCTGAGCGCGCCGGCGGGACCCATCACGATCGAGGTTCACAACGGTGGTGGCACGCAGCACAACTTCTCGGTCGACAAACTCGGTGCCACGCCGATGCTCGACCCGGGTCAGAGCTACACGCTCGATCTCGGCGACGTTGCCGCGGGAACCTACGAGTACATCTGCCAGGTGCCCGGTCATGCGGATTCAGGTATGCGCGGGACGCTCACGGTCACCGGTGGCAGCGGGGGTGGATCCGATCAGGGCACCTCGGGAGGTTCGAGCGGTGGCGCCGGCGGGATGAGCGGCATGTCGCCGGCCGAGATGGCGAAGATGGACGCGGCCGTAACCGCCAAGTTCCCCGCCGAGACGAAGGGCAAGGGCGGCCGGCTGCTCGAGCCCAAGGTGCTCGCCGACGGCACGAAGCGCTACGACCTGACCGCCAGCGTCATCGACTGGGAGACCGAGCCCGGCAAGGTGCAGAAAGCGTGGGCTTACAACGGGATGGTTCCCGGTCCGACGATCGAACCGAACCTCGGCGACAAGGTGCAGATCGTGCTGCACAACAAGTTGCCCGAGCCGACCACCATCCATTTCCACGGCATGACGGTTCCCGCCGACATGGACGGCGTTCCCGCGATCAGTCAGGACGCGGTGTTGCCGGGCGACTCGTTCACTTACGAGTTCACGATCCGCAACACCGGCACGAACATGTATCACTCGCACTTCGATGCGCAGAACCAGGTCCCGAACGGGTTGCTCGGCGCCTTCATCGTGCCGGACCCCAAGGACCCGAAGGTCGACGTCGACTACAACATGGTCCTGAACGACGGCCCGCTCGGCTTCACGCTCAACGGGAAGGGCTTTCCGGCCACGCAGCCACTCGCGGTGCAGCAAGGGGACACGGTCCGCATCCGTTACATGAACGAAGGGCTCCAGATCCACCCGATGCACCTGCACGGCTTGCCCCAGAAGGTGATAGCGCTGGACGGACACCTGCTCCGCCATCCGTACGACGCGGACACCGTCATGGTGGCCCCGGGTCAGCGTGTCGACGTGCTCGTGCAGGCGACCGAGCCCGGAGCCTGGGCGTGGCACTGCCACATCCTGACCCACGCCGAGAGCAGCAACGGGATGTTCGGGATGGTCACGGCCATGATCGTCCAGTAACCCGAACTTTCGTAACTGAGCAACCGCTCAGGGCTCACGTAGCCGCGCGAAATAGGGGCTATGTCGTAGGGCGATAGAGTTTCGGGATGCCCACCTCTGAACGGCCGTTCGACGCGCGCGTTCCCCGGAGCACGCACGTGCACACACCGATGGGCCGGCTGCTCGTCCTCACGGGTCTCGCGATCCTGATCGGACTGGCAGCCGGCGGCGCGGCGTGGCTCTTGCTGCATCTCATCCGCGGGATCACGAACTTCGCCCTTCTCCATCGCTGGAGTTGGGCCGAGCCCGACCTGGCGCACTTCCATCCCGGCCCCCTGTTGTTCCTTGCCGCGGTCGTGGGAGCCGTGATCGTGTCGCTCTTTGCGAAGTGGGCCCCCCCGATCCGCGGTCACGGGTTGCCCGAGACGATGGAGGCCATCCTCACGCGGCAGAGCCGCATCCGGCCCCGGGTCGCTTTCGCCAAGCCGGTCGCGAGCGCGATCGCGATCGGAACCGGCGGTCCCTTCGGTGCGGAGGGGCCGATCATCGTCACCGGTGGTGCGCTGGGGTCCTTGGTCGGGCAGTTGCTTCCGGTGTCCCCATCGGAGCGCAAGATCCTGCTCGCGTCGGGCGCCGCAGCGGGGATGGCCGCGACCTTCGGAGCTCCGCTCGCGGCCGTCGTCCTTGCGATCGAGCTCCTGTTGTTCGAGTTCTCGACCCGCGCATTCGTCCCGCTGGTAGTGGCATCGAGCGTCGCGGGAGCGGTCCACATCGCTTTCTTCGGATCCGGCGCGCTCTTCACGGTTGCGCCACACGACTTCGCGGGGCTCGACAAACTCCCGTTCTACGTGCTGATCGGGTTGATCGCCGGCGGCCTCGCCATCGTGATCACGCGTGGTCTCGTGTTCTTCGAGGATCTCTTCGAACGTCTTCCTCTCGACATCTTCTGGCACCCGATCATCGGGGCCTTGGGGTTCGCCATCGTGGGCTTCTTCGTGCCGCGCGCTCTCGGCGTCGGTTACGGCTCCATCAGCGACGTGCTCTCCGATCGGCTCGTGGTTTCGACGCTGCTCGTGCTCTTCTTCGCGAAGCTGTTCGCGTGGTGGATCGCGCTCGCCTCGGGAACGTCGGGCGGGACGCTCGCGCCGATCCTTCTGATCAGTGGGTCGTTCGGCGCGCTACTCGGCCACGGGCTCCACGGCGTCTACGGAGGCATAGGCCCGGGCGCGATCGCGGTCGTGACCATGGCGGCGACCTTCGGTGCTGCAACGCGCGCCACGTTCACCTCGATCGTTTTCCTCTTCGAGCTGACCCGCGATTACCGGATCATCCTTCCGCTGATGCTGGCGAGCGTCATCGCGGATCTCGTCTCCCAGGCGTTCCTTAAGGACAGTCTCTTCACCGAGAAGCTGACGCGACGAGGGTTGCGCGTACGGGGGGAGTACGAGGTCGACGTCCTGAGAACAACGTTCGTGCGGCAGGTGATGACCACCGACCTCGTGGTGCTGCCGGTGACCGCGTCGATCGAGGAGGGGCGCGCCACGTGGCAGCGAACCCGGCACAGCTCGTATCCGCTCGTGGACGA
>DASSMG010000275.1:0-4797 GCA_035688995.1 Actinomycetota bacterium | reverse complement strand
TAGATCGCGGGAGGGAGAGGTGCGCTGCTATCCGTTGATAGAGAACGTGCACCACGAGGGCATCCTTCGCCTGTCCCAGGCCCCCGCGTGGGCACCGGGCGATCTGCAGGATCGAGCCGAGGCAGTGGTGGGTCGCTTACTCGCCGATCTCGATCACGTCGGGGTCTTGACGCTCGAGATGTTCGAGCACGACGGCGAGCTCATCGCCAACGAGATCGCCCCGCGGGTGCACAACTCCGGCCACTGGACGATCGAGGGGGCCGAGACCAGTCAGTTCGAGAACCACATCCGTGCGGTGACGGGTGCTCCTCTCGGCGCAACGGCTTCGAGGGGATCCAGCGCGATGGTCAACCTGATCGGCGCGGTTCCCGAACCACACGTCGTCCTCGACGTGCCCGGAGCCCATCTCCATCTCTACGACAAGGAGCCGCGGCCGGGCCGGAAGGTCGGACACATCACGATCCGAGCGGAGCGCGCCGACGAGGTGGCCGCCACGCTCGAAGAGATACGGGGGTTGCCGGGCACTTACCTCGACGGTGTGTCCTAGACGGTCGGCTTACGGTCGTAGACCTTCCAGACGTGCGGCGTCTCGATCGTTCGGGGTTCGTCGAGGTCCCCGAACTCGGCCCGTGCCCACCTACGGACCTCTTCCGCAGCGGCGTGCCGTTGGTCTTCGGTGAGGTCCCACGAAACGGAAAAGAATCCCGCCTCCAATCCCGCGATGTGGGCCTCGATCGTCTCGGTGCGTCTCTCGGACACCGGCGGCAGCTCCCGAGCGGTCGCCCCATGACGTGCCATCTCGGCGTCCAGCTCGCCGATCTCGACGGGGCCGCGCGGCCATCCCGTCACGCCACTGACCTCTCGAAAGCGACGAGTGATCTGGTTGGGGATGTTCACGCCGCAGATCGGCCCGCCTTCGGTGACCAGGATGCGCCCGTCGGCGCGCAGCACCCGCATCGCTTCGCCGACGACCACGCGCCAATCGGCGACCAGATGAAGCACCCACGACGCGATCACTGCATCGACGGATCCGTCGCGGAAGGGAAGCGACAGGGCATCGCCGCGAACGAGCGGAAATGCCGAGCCGCCGGCGCGCTCGATCAGCTTGGACATCATGGCAACGGACAGATCGAGGCCGATCATCTCGATCCCGCGCGCGTGCAGCGGAAGTGCGATCCGACCGGTGCCCACCCCGATCTCGAGTGTTGAACGACCCTCCAATTCCTTCACCAGCAGAGTGGTTTGGGCGACCTCGGCCTCCGCGGTCAATGACCGCGTTCTGTCGTAGAAATCGGCGGCGCGATCGAACGAGATCGAAGTGTTTCGCGAACTCACGGAATGACCATAGTTGCCCGCGAACGCCGGGATAGGGTGGATAGGTGATACCCCGTTACAGCCGGGAAGAGATGGCATCGATCTTCTCGGAGCGAGCCAAGTTCTCTCGCTGGCTCGAGGTTGAGCTGCTCGCCGTTGAAGCCAGGGTCCGTCTCGGCGAGGTTCCCGTCGAAGACCTGAGCGAGATCAAAGAGAAGGCCGCTTTCGACGTCTCCCGCATCGCGGAGATTGAGGCGGTCCGCCATCACGACGTCGTGGCGTTCGTGGAAAACGTGCGCGAGAACGTCGGTGAGGCAGGACGGCACATCCACTTCGGCATGACGTCCTCGGACGTCCTCGATACCGCCACGGGCGTGGCTCTCCGCGACGCTGGCGACCTCCTCGTCGAGGGGGTCGGTCGGTTGACTCAGACGATCCGCAGGCGCGCCCTGGAGCACCGCGACACCATCATGGCGGGGCGCACTCACGGGGTGCACGCGGAGCCGACCACGTTCGGCCTCAAGCTCGCCGGGTGGGTCTTCGAGCTCTCCCGCGATCGGGACCGGCTGCGCCGGGCCCGCGACCAGGTCGCCGTCGGCAAGCTGTCGGGAGCCGTCGGCACCTACTCACAGCTCTCCCCCGACGTCGAGGCGTACGTGTGCGACCGGCTCGGGTTGTCGGTCGAGCCCGCCGCCACCCAGGTCGTTGCCCGGGACAGACACGCCGAATTCCTGTCCGCCATCGCGATCACCGGGGCATCCCTAGAACGCTTCGCGCAGGAGATCCGTCACCTTCAACGCACCGAGGTGCGGGAAGCGGAAGAACCGTTCGCGGAGGGTCAAAAAGGATCTTCGGCGATGCCCCATAAGCGCAACCCGATCGTCTGCGAACGGATCTGCGGACTGGCGCGCCTGCTCAGGGCCTACGCGCAAACAGGCCTAGAGAACGTGGCGTTATGGCACGAACGAGACATCTCGCACTCGTCCGTCGAGCGGGTGACCTTCGGGGACTCGTGCACCTTGCTCGATTACATGATGGACAGGTTCAACTGGGTCATGGATGGTCTGCGCGTCTTCCCCGATCGGATGCAGGCCAACCTCGATGCCTCTTACGGGCTCGTTCATTCGCAAACGGTTCTAACGACCTTGCTCGCGCACGGTTTGCAGCGTGAGGAGGCGTACGCGTTGGTCCAACGGAACGCGATGGCGGCATGGGAAGAGGGCCGTCACCTGAAGGAGCTCTTGAAGTCGGACGAGGCCGTCACTCGATACCTCGAACCCGACGACATCGAGGCTTGTTTCGATCCAGAACGGCATCTCCAGCGCGCGGGAAGCGTGTTCGAAAGGTTGGAGGAGCTGTGACCGAAGCTCGTCATCTGGGTTCCGGGAAGGTCCGTGAGCTGTTCGAAGTCGGCCCGGATCGGTTGCTACTGGTCGCTTCCGACCGGATCAGCGCGTACGACGTCGTTCTCCCGCAAGCGATCCCCGAGAAGGGCAAGGTGCTCACCGGCCTTACCCACTACTGGTTCGAGGTCACGGCCGACCTGTGCCCGAACCATCTGATCTCGATCCACGTGGAGGACCTACCCGACGTAGGGATCTCCGACCTGGCCGGCCGCGCGATGTTGTGCAAGCGCGCGCGACCCATCGCGATCGAGTTCGTCGTGCGTGGATATCTGTCGGGCTCGGGATGGAAGGAATACAAGTCGTCCGGAGAGATCTCCGGCCACAAGCTCCCGGGCGGTCTCACCGAATCGGACCGCTTGCCGGAGCCGATCCTCACGCCCGCCACCAAGGCGACGTCGGGCCACGACGAGAACATCACGGAAGATCAGGCGCGCGAGATCGCGGGCAAGGACGACTACGACGTCGCCCGCCGTTACGCGCTCGACCTCTACGAGAAGGCTGCGGAGCTTGCACGTGAGCGCGGCGTGATCATCGCCGATACGAAATTCGAGTTCGGCACTTATGCCGGTGAAGTGATCCTTATCGACGAGGTACTAACCCCCGATTCGAGCCGCTTCTGGCCCCTCGACGTGTACGAGCCGGGGCACGGCCAGCCATCGTTCGACAAGCAGTACGTGCGTGATTGGCTCGACCGGAGCGGGTGGGACCACTCGCCTCCACCACCGGAGCTTCCCGCCGATGTGGTGCAAGCAACGAGGGATCGGTACATCGAGGCCTACGAGCGTGTAACGGGCCGTCCTTTCGACTCGTGGCTGAAGGAAGTTGCCGAATGAGCTCCTTCGGACGCGCGGACGAGTTGGCGCCGCGAACGGTGACGGGCTCGGCTCGCCTCGGTGCGACGCTGCACGACGTACTGCTCAGCCCGTCGAAGGGGTTCGCCGCGGTCGCTCGAGGCAACGAGCGTCGCGCCCGGACGGGGAGGCACCCTGCCGAAGGGTTCGCCCCCTACGTGCTCACCGCCGTCGGGGGCATGGCTCTCACGCTGCTGTGGCTGAAGATCGGCGCGCTCGCCGGGATCCGCCACGTTTGCTCCGATCGCTATCTCCTTGCGAACGTCGTGGCCTCTCTGTTCATCGGGGCGATCGTTGCATCGATCGGCTACGGACTGTGGGGCCTCGTCGGCCGCCGGGTGTTCGCTCGGATGGGGACGACCGTCGCACGAGAGGACCTGCGCGCGGCGTGGGGGATGTCGGCACTACCTCAAGTTGCCGTCGTGGGGGTGTTGTTGCCGCTCGATCTGCTGGTCGTGGGGCAGCGCGCGTTCATGACGACTCAGCTTCACGACTCCGTCGCGACCGTGTGGGCGGCCCTGTCCGTGGCTTTCGCCATCAGCCTGGCGGTCTGGTCGCTGTATCTGTTCGTTACCGGATTGCGCTCGATCACGTCGAGTGGGTGGCGCGAGACGGGGATCGCAACGTTGGTGGCGATCGCTTGTGTTGGGATCGTCGTAGGCGCGCTCGTCGTGGGCGCGTCCTTCCTACCGGAGGCTCGGGGATGTCCTACACGGCTCGGGTGAACGTCACACTGAAACCGGGGATCGCCGACCCGCAAGGGCAGACGATCGAGCGGGCGCTTCCGGCCCTCGGGTACGAAGGGGTTACCGAGGTTCGCGTCGGCAAACTGATCGAGTTGTCGGTCGACGCGTCCGATGAGGGCGACGCGAAGCGGCGAGTAGAAGAGATGTGCGAACGGCTGCTTGCGAATCCGGTTATCGAGTCTTACGAGGTGACGATCGCGTGACGGTTCGTTTCGGCATCGTGGTGTTCCCCGGCTCGAATTGCGAGCAAGACGTCTCGATGGTCCTTCCACCGCTCGGAGCGGAACCCGTCATGGTGTGGCATGGGGACAAGGAACTACCCGATGTCGACGTCGTCGTCCTGCCCGGCGGCTTCGCGCACGGCGACTACCTGCGAACCGGAGCGCTCGCCAGGTTCTCGCCGATCATGCGGGCCGTTACCGAGCACGCCGACGCCGGCAAACCGGTGATCGGTATCTGCAACGGGTTCCAGGTGCTGTG
>DASSMG010000274.1:0-5508 GCA_035688995.1 Actinomycetota bacterium | reverse complement strand
GAGAAGACCAAGAAGCTGACCGACAAGCAGCGGATGACGCTGCAGAAGCAGGTGCGCGACGGCCGCAAGGCCAAGCGCCGCTTCATCCAGTCGAACCTCCGACTGGTCGTGTCGATCGCCAAGAAGTACTCCGCTGCAGGTCTTCCGCTCCTCGATCTGATCCAGGAGGGGAACCTCGGCCTGATGCGTGCGGTCGAGAAGTTCGACTACCAGCGTGGGTTCAAGTTCTCCACGTACGCAACGTGGTGGATCCGTCAGGCCATCACTCGTGCGATCGCCGACAAAGCTCGCACGATCCGTATCCCGGTACACATGGTCGAGACCCTCTACCGCGTCCGCAAGGTCCAATCGGAGCTCCTCGAGAAGCTCGGCCGCGAGCCGACGATCGAGGAGATCGCCGAAGGGTCCGACCTCTCGCCCGAGAAGGTGCGCGAGGCGTTCCGCGTCCTGCCCGAGCCGGTCTCGCTCCACGAGCCGGTCGGCGACGAAGATGCCGAGCTCGGTGACTTCATCGAGGACGAGGACGTCGAGGGCCCGTTCCAGGCCGCCGCGGTTGCGCTGCGCCAGGAGGACCTGTGGAACATGCTCGGCTCACTCTCGGACCGCGAGCGCAAGGTGCTCGCGCTGCGGTTCGGTCTCGTGACCGGCGAGCCCCGCACGCTCGAAGAAGTAGGCAAAGAGTTCAACCTGACTCGCGAGCGCATCCGGCAGATCGAGGCCAAAGCCCTCAGCAAGCTTCGCCACCCCAGCACTCCCGGCAAGCTCCGAGACATGGTGACGATCTAACCGTTCTGTACTAACTGAGGGGGCCAATACCGCGCCTCCGACACATGAAAACAAAAGGCCCCCGGCAACGGGGGCCTTTTCAGTAGCCCTGTTCCTCTGCGTAGCCGACTTCGTCGGAATAGCTGTAGTCGTATGCCCCGGAGCCGTCGCGGTCCCAGTAGTGGTGTGCTTCGTACATCACGTTGTTCGCCGGGTCATCGATCCACGGCTCGGGATGCCGCTCGGCCCAGCCCGCCAGCGCCGACCACCTGTAGCCCGACACGAAGATGAGCTTGTCGTCGCCGGTGGAGCGGATCGCCGAGACGACCCGTTGCGAAACCCGCTCCCACAACTCGGCCCCCGACTCTCCCGGCCCGCTCTTCATCCTCACCGGCTCGCACATGATGGCGTAATAGACGCCGGGGTCTGCGGCGAATCTCCTACTTATCCGCTTCCACACATCCTGCAGATCTGAGATCGGCACCTTCCGAGTCCCGACGGTGCGGCGCACGCCTTCCTCACCGTTCCACAGGAAGTAGGCGCCGAAGTTGTGCATCGACAGGATCACTTTGAGACCGGCGGCGCGAGCCGCGTCGACCGCACGGGTCAATCGTCGGATCTCGGTCGGATCGAGCTTGCCGCCGAGCTTCTTCTGCAGCAGCTCCCACCGGAACTCGATCTTGATCGTGTCGATCCCACGCGACGCGAGGAACTCGAACGTGTTCTGGTTGTCGTAGATGTAGCAGCGCCCGTAACGATCGTTCAGATGATTCGAGAACCACGAGCGCGACGCGCCGTGATCGGCTTCGCAGAACGTCCCGGTCGCGACGTCCACACCTCGGAGGTAAGAGTCGGTCGAGGGATGGGCCTCGATAACGGGGGCCTGGGTGTTCGGTGAGTCGACCCCTTCGGAGCCGCCGGTTTCCTCGTAGGCCGCGAGTTTGTAGTCGCGAGGCCACCACTCCCCCGTCGCCCACACCATCGCGGAGACGCCGGCTTGGTCGAGCTTGTCGTAGTACTCGGAGGCGAGTTCGTTCCATTGGTCCGCATCGCCCCCGGCGTCGTCGGGCCAACCGATCTCGCCGACGAAACCGGCGACGTGATTGGTCCCGAGCCACGAAACGAACGAGTCGAGCTCGCCGAAGATCTTGCGGTGGAGAGCGTCGCCCGGCTCGGCCCCCGCGGGAGCCGGGGCCGAGAACGCCCCGACCATCGCAATGACCGCGAGGGCGGCAACGACTCGGCGCATGCTCCTTCGCTTCAAGCTATTTACGCGGCCCAGCGCGCCCCACACGGTTACTGAGTTACGAAAGTTTGGGGACCGGGCAGGAGACGCCTGTTCCTTTCAGGCCGCAATAGCCGTTCGGGACCTTGTGCAGGTATTGCTGGTGGTAGTCCTCGGCGTAGTAGAAGTCGCCGGCCTGGGCGACTTCGGTCGTGACCGAGTTGTAGCCCTTACCGCGGAGGGCCGCTTCGTACTGGTTGCGGGCCTCTTCGGCCATCACCTTCTGCTCGTCGTTCGTGAAATAGATCGTCGACCGATATTGCGTCCCGACGTCGTTGCCCTGACGCATCCCTTGGGTCGGGTCGTGCTCCTCGAAGAACACCTTGAGCAACTCGCCGTAGGAGATCTTCTTGGGGTCGAACACGACCAGCACGACCTCGGCGTGGCCGGTGCGGCCGCTGCACACCTCTTCGTAGGTCGGGTTCGGAGTGAAACCTCCTGCGTAGCCGACCGCCGTCGAGTAGACGCCGTCGAGTTGCCAGAAGAGGCGCTCGGCCCCCCAGAAACAGCCGAGCCCGAACACCGCGGTCTCGAGACCCTCGGGGAACGGCGGCTTGATCGGCGTACCGAGCACCGCGTGCGTGTCCGGCACGGGGAACGCGGGGTGGTCCCGGCCCGGCAGGGCACGGTCGGCTTCGGGCATCCTGGTCTTGGTCGAAAAGATCACTCGATCACCTCCGCTTGAGATAACCGCGAGCCTGCCACGTAAGTTCCCGTACCGGACCGGTGCGGGACCTGATGAACGGAAATAGGACCCGGTGCGGGGGCCTGATCGACGGGATCAGCTCCGAGCTCAGGCGTGCCGGAGCGCGCTCTTGGCAGCGAAGTAGCCAGCCATCCCGTGGACCCCACCGCCGGGCGGAGCCGAGGACGAGCAGAAGAAGATCCCTTCGTCCGGGGTCGAATACGGATCGAGCCGGGCAACCGGCCGGGTGAAGAGCTGGCGCAGGTCCTGCGTGCCCCCGTTGATGTCGCCCCCGATGTAGTTCGCGTTGTATCCGGTCATCTGTGCCGGAGACATCGTGTGACGGGCGAGCACGACATCGCGGAAGCCGGGGGCGAATCGCTCGATCTGGGACTCGATCCGCTCGGTCATGTCGACATCGCTCCCGTGCGGCACGTGGCAATAGGCCCACAATGTGTGACGGCCCTCGGGGGCACGCGATGGGTCGAGCAGGCTCTGCTGACCGATCAACACGAAGGGACTCTCCGGCACACGCCCCGACCACGCGTCCCGCTCCGCCGCAACGATCTCGTCGAGCCCGCCACCGACGTGGAGCGTTCCCGCGCGCCGACCCGCCTCGGCGGCCCACGGAACCGGCTCGCTGAGCGCCCAATCGACCTTGAAGACGCCGGGCCCGTAGCGGTACCTCTCGAGGCGCCGGCGGTAGCGCGCGGGGAAGCGATCTCCCGCGATCGCCACGACCTGGCGCGGCGTGAGGTCGAACAGCACCGCGCGCGCAGCGGGCAGGTCGTTCCACGAACGAACCCGAGTATCAATCTCGACCGTTCCACCGAGCTCGCCCAGGTACGCAACGAGAGCGTCGACCAAACGCTGCGATCCGCCTTCGATCACCGGCCACCCGACGTGATGGGCGAGGAGGTTCAACATCAGGCTGACCGCGCCCGTCGGCGAGGAATCGAGCGGCAGCATCGAGTGCGCCGCGGAACCGGCTACGAGCGCGCACGCCGCGTCGGTCTCGAAGTGGCTCTTGCACAGGCCGGCCGCCGACCGGAAACCCTGGAGCCCGAAACGCGCCATCGCGATCGGATGTCGCGGGAAACGGAGGGGGCCGAGGAGTTGGTCGATGAGCCCCTGTCCAGCGCGCACGAACGGGGTCATCAACTTGCGGTAGGCACGTTCGTCGGTCCCAAGCCCGACGGCGGTCTCTTCGAGCGACCTCTTGAGCACCGCAGCACGGCCCCCGTCGAGCGGATGCGCCAGTGCGATCTCGGGATGAAGGAAGCGAACCCCGAACCGTTCGAGAGGAACGCTGCGAAAGAACGGAGACGCTGCGGCAAGAGGATGGATCGCCGAGCACACGTCGTGGAGGAAGCCGGGCTCGGTGAGTTCCGCCGTACGACAACCGCCCCCCGGCGTGGCACCTGCTTCTAGCACCACGACCCGTTGCCCGGCGCGCGCAAGGGTTATCGCGGCAGCGAGGCCGTTAGGCCCCGCTCCCACAA
The DNA here is from genome assembly GCA_035688995.1 of Actinomycetota bacterium. Lineage (GTDB taxonomy): Bacteria > Actinomycetota > CADDZG01 > CADDZG01 > WHSQ01 > DASSMG01. The sequence goes on along the minus strand of DASSMG010000274.1, from coordinate 1,271 downwards.
CTACGGCATCAGGTTTCGAGCTCACTCAGGGGGCGCGGTCGCGCTCTCCTTCTTCTTGAACGGCTTCGCGATGGCGCGGAACGGTGCGCCCATCGCATACATACCGGAGCGGATCGCCGAGTTGTGCCAGATGTTCTTCGCATTGCGCCACTGTCGCTTCTTGTCGACGCACAACGATTGCGTATCCACGTCAGCATCTTCCACCCCGAAATGAGACGCGACGTTTCCGAGAGTTTCCTCCCAGAACTTGTCTTCTTTCCGGTGGCCACCCAGGGCCAGCCCGACCTCGTAGATCGGGTCGTCGGCGCGCATCAGAACCTGGGCCTGGGCGACGGTTCCGCCGTCGAGCTCGAAGGCGCTGAACGTGATCCACCCGGCGAACATGTGCCCCTGCGGCGTCATCAGCGTGAACGACTCGTCGTCGGCATAGAGAACGAGGACGCCGGTCGACAACTTCAACCGGCCCGGCATCGAGAGGTTCAACACGGCGACCTCACCAGGGGCGATACCCGTGAGGGGGCCGTAGAAGAAGTTCTTCGGCGGCCAGAACTGCGGGAAGTGCTCCTTCCAGGTCGCGATCAGTTGCTTGGGCGACACCCGATCGCCGGGCACCGTCACCTTGTAGGTCTTCTGCCACATCTTCCCGAAGCCCTGGAGCGGGCTCATGACGCGCCGGCCCTGGACGTTGCGGTTGATCGCCTCCGGCGGGAGGTCGCCGACCGACAGCGTCGACACGGCTTTCGCCCAGTTCTCTGCGTCGCGCGGAACGTGGATCTCTTCGCCGCCTTCGACCGCTGCCTCGGTCGTTGGATCGCCCGTCGGGGTAGTCATCGTGTTCCTCCTATGCGGCACCGACGGCCGCGAGCGCGTCGGATTCCGAGTCGTAGATCGAGATGGCGTCGTCGAGCCGGGTCAGCTCGAAGATCTGCCGGTAATGGTCGTTGAGGCCGCACGCCATGAGTCGCTGCTTGTTGCGGTTGGCACGTACCAGGAGCGTGACGAGCATCCCGATCCCGCCACTGTTCATGTACTCAAGGCCGGAGAAGTTCAGAAGGAGGTTCTTGGTCTTCTCCCCCGCCTCCGTGTAGGCGTCCATCAGGACCCCTTCGCACGCGGCGGTGACATCCCCCTTGATGTCGATCACCGTGGCGTCGGATCCCTCCTTGCGCACGCTCATCGTGACTGCTAATTCGGGCATTCCTTCCTCCTCTCAGACGAGCGCGTCGTCTTCTCGATCGAAGATGGGCATGAAATCGGCTAACCGAGTGATC
>DASSMG010000273.1:0-5249 GCA_035688995.1 Actinomycetota bacterium | reverse complement strand
GGATCTTCGGCACGTAGCGATCGAGGAACTCCTGACGCAGGTCCTCGTTCGTGCGCGTCTTGACCTTCCAACGGAGCAGCAGGTCCTTCTCGACGTTGCTGCGGGGGCCGAAGAAATGGATGATCGCGAGCCACCACCGGTTGAGCGCGTCCTGGAACATCCAGCGTTGCTCGTCGGTTCCGGCCGCGAGCTCGAGCGTGATGTGCTCGCCGTGCCGTAGATGCAATTGCTCCTCCGAGCAGATGCGCTTGAGCACGCGGGTGTACGGCGCGTAGCTGGAATCGAGTAACGCGGCCTGCGTGACGAGCGCCGCGCCGTCGATCAGCCATCCGATCACCGCGACGTCACCCCAGTGGTGGGTGGGGTAGTGGAAGACGTTGTGGAACTTGGACTTTCCGTTGACGAGGTCCGAGAACATCGCGTCGCGACTCTTCCCGAGGTCCTCGGCGACGCGGTAGAGCAACTGAGCGTGGCCTACCTCGTCCTGAACCTTCGCGGTGAGCGACATCTTCCGCTTGAGCGACGGCGCGTGCGGGATCTGCTCGCGCTCGGGAAGCGCGCCCATGATCTCGGAGTTCGCATGCATCTCGATGAACTTGAGAACCCCGTTGCGGTAGTCGTCGGGCATCCAGTCTTCGGTCTCGACCTTCCCGCCTGCCTCGATGTGGCTGTTGAATCGATCGAGCTTGTCCTCGTAGATCACGCTGCCAACCCCCTTATCAACAGATCTGCGAACTTCTCTCCGATCTCGGTCGGGCCCAACTCGCCGCCCGGCTTGAACCACGCATAGGTCCAGTTGCCCGCACTCAACACGAGTCGAGCTGCGAAACGCACGTTTGCATCGGAACGGAATTCTCCGGAAGAGATCCCGTCGGCCACGATCGTGCGCACGATGTTCTCGTACGCATCGCGTTTCGACTGGATCGACCCGCGGCGCGGTTCCGAGAGATACCGCCACTCGTTGAGGAACACCGTCGCGGCGTCGAGGTGCTCGATCGCGGTCTCGATGTGCCCGACCAGCAGCCGGCGCAGACGAACGGTGGCGAACGCCTCCATCTCGAGGGCGGCCCGGCCCCGTTCGAGGAACCGCTCGGCGCCCTCGTCGACGACCTCGAACAGCAGCTCCTCCTTCGACCCGATGTGGGCGTAGACCGATCCCTTCTGGAGACCGAGCGCATCGGCCAGGTGTTGGATCGAGGTGCCGTGGTAGCCGCGCTCGGAGAACAGGCGCGCCGCGGCCGAGATCATCTCGGCACGCCTCGTAGTGCGAACCTCGGCTGCTGCCTGGGCCACGGTGAAGCTCCTCGCTCTGGGTCTCCGAACGAACGGTCGTTCGGCTACTCTACCGCCGTGGCCGTGACCCGTGACGCCCCCGCCGAGGAGCGGATGCCGGCGCTCCTCCGACGCCTGAAGAAGGCCTATCCCGAGGCCAAGATCGCGCTCACTTACGAGAGCCCGCTCGAATGCGTCATCGCAGTGATCCTGTCGGCTCAATCCACGGATGCCCTGGTCAACACCGTGACGCCGGGCCTCTTCGCCAAGTACAAGCGCCCCGAGGACTACCTCGCGGTCCCCGAGGAGGAATTGCAGCAGGACATCCACGCGACCGGTTTCTTCCGGCAGAAGACCCGATCCATCCGGGGCATGTGCCAGAAGCTCGTCGACGACTTCGACGGTGAGGTTCCGCAGACGATGGCGGAGCTCGTCACCCTGCCCGGGGTTGCCCGCAAGACGGCGAACGTCGTGCAGAACAACCTCTTTCCCGAAGTGGCGAGGAAGGACCCCGATGCCGGGATCGCGGTGGACACCCACGTCGGGCGTGTGGCGGTCCGCCTGGGCCTGACTCGATGGGGCTCCAAGGAGGCCGTTCGCATAGAGAAAGACCTTAAGGAGCTGACCCCTCGGAAGGATTGGTACCGCATCACGGATCTGTTCATCGACCACGGGCGCCGGATCTGCGATGCCCGGCGGCCCCTATGCGATCAGTGTCCGATCGAGGCTCTGTGTCCCTCGTCTCAGGTGGTGGGGCGCCCCGATCTCTACCGGGTCGCACCGGGTATCAAGAAGAAGACCACGGCGAAGAAATCCACGGCTCGAAAGAGGACTGTGAAGAAGACGGTTGCAAGGAAGACCGTAAGGAAGCGGAAGGGCTAGCGTGGTGGGGATGAAGAAGGTCTTGCTTGCAGCTCCCCGCGGTTACTGCGCCGGCGTCGATCGGGCGGTCCAGATGGTCGAGCGCGCGCTGGACACGCTGGGGGCCCCCGTTTACGTCCGCAAGGAGATCGTCCACAACCTCCATGTCGTGTCCGAGCTCGAGAAGCGAGGCGCCGTGTTCGTCGACTCCGAGGAAGACATCCCCGAGGGCAGCGTCTGCATCTTCTCGGCGCACGGGGTGTCGCCCGAGGTGCGGCGCAACGCCGACGCCCGCAATCTCCAGGTGATCGACGCGACGTGTCCGCTCGTGACGAAGGTGCATCTCGAGGCGAAGCGGTTCGCGCGGGGCGGACGCAAGATCGTTCTCGTCGGCCACCAGGGGCACGAGGAGATCGAGGGCACGTCCGGCGAGGCCCCCGACGCGACGCAGGTCATCGAGAGTGTGGACCAGATCGACTCGCTCGGACTTGCCCCCGACGAGCCGGTGGCTTATCTCACCCAAACCACGTTGTCGGTCGACGACACGCTGAGCGTCGTCGAGGGTCTGCGCGAGCGCTTCTCGGATCTGGCGGGGCCGCGTTCCGACGACATCTGCTACGCCACTCAGAACCGACAGGTCGCCGTCAAGTCGATCGCGCCCGACGCGGATCTCGTGCTGATCGTCGGCGCGATCAACTCGTCGAACTCGAACCGGATGGTCGAGGTCGCTCGCAGCATGGGCACGCCCGCCCACCTGGTCCCGGACGAGACCTACCTCGATCCCGCCTGGCTCGACGGCGTCGAAACGGTCGGAGTGAGCTCGGGCGCCAGCGCTCCGGAGGTTCTGGTCGACCGATTACTGGCGAGGCTGCGCGACCTGGGCTACGGCGAGGTTGAGACCCGCGAGGTCACGCAGGAAGACGTGACGTTCTCACTTCCACCGTGGCTGCGACCCGAGGCGGAAACGGCCGCGATAAACGACTGAAGTCGTCAGTCGTCGGTTGGGATCGACTGTTCGATGTCGCCGGCGAGGTCGAAGTCGTAGCTGGTGAGACCCCCCTCGGCGTGCGTCGTGAGAGCGATCTTGACGCGGTTGTAGCGGATGTCCATGTCGGGATGGTGATCGTGGCGATCGGCCAGGCGCGCCACGTCGTTCACGAACTGGATCGCGGCCCCGAAGTCGTCGAACTCGAAGACCTTCTGGATCTCGTTGCCTTCGCGCTCCCAGTCGCCGAGCTCGTCGAGCCGTTGTTCGATCTCTTCCTCGTCCAGTAGGTCCGGCACCCATCCTCCAGTCGTGTTTGACGACATCCGCCGTGTCGCGGCCGGAGATTACCGCGGCGGCGGAAGTTCGCAAGCGGTCGCCGGATCACGGCGGGATAAGGTGCCGCCGTGGATTACGGGATAGGTGTCGGCGGGTCCCTCAGCTTGGTGGGCCCGATGGCGAAGATGGTCGAGGATGCCGGCTTCGAGTCGTGCTGGGCGGCGGAGACGCAGAACAGCGCTTTCGTCACCGCATCGGCAGCCATCCACGCGACCTCGAGGATCAAGGTAGGCACCTCGATCGCGCTCGCCTTCCCGCGCTCGCCGACGATCACTGCGATGGAAGCGGCCGATCTCGACGAGCTGTCCGGCGGCCGGTTCATCATCGGCATGGGAACGCAGGTGAAGCGGATCAACGAGGAGCGCTTCTCGGTCCCGTTCGAGCACCCGGCGCCCAAGATCAAGGAATACGCCCAGGTCATGCGGACCGTCTGGGCAGCGAACCGGGGCGACGACGTGACTCATGAAGGGCGCTTCTACAAGGTCACCCGCCCGGTGTTCGGTGGCCGTCGTCAGCCACCGCCGCGCGACGTTCCGATCTATCTGGCCGCGGTGGGCAAGATCATGGCGCGCACCTGCGGCGAGGTCGCGGACGGACTGATCGCCCACCCGCTCGCATCACCGCGCTACATCACCGAGGTCGTCAAGCCGGCGGTCGCCGAGGGGGCCGAACGGGCGGGGCGGAAAGCCGACGAGTGCAACATCACCACGGATTGGATGATCGCGATCTCCGACGACGTCGATGCCGCTCGACGTGAGGTGAAGCTGCAGCTCGCGTTCTATTCCACGACCCGCACCTATTCGCCGATCCTCGAGTTGCACGGGAAGGCAGACATCGTTCCCGATCTGCGAGCCGCGTTCGAGCGCAAGGATCACGACGCGATGATCGATCTGATCGACGACGAGATGTGCGACGCGATGGCCATCGCCGGCTCGCCGCAGGAGTGCAAGGAGAAGGCCGAAGCCTGGGGCCGGGAGACGGGTATCGACCGGCTGCTCGTTGCCGGCCCGTGGTACGGCCCCCGCCCCGAGCGCATGTTCGAGAACTACCAAGCCCTAGTAGAAACCTTCGGCTCCAAACTTTCGTAACTCAGCAACCGTCCGGAGCGCGCTGAGCCGCGCGAATAGCCGAACTCCGTTAGCGCGCGGCGCGACGGACGGCCGCGACGTGGGACGCAACGAAGATCAGCATCACCGCGAGGCCGAGCCAGGCGAACGGCTCCTCGATGCTGTCCCGAACCGCAAGTGAGGCGGCCAGATAAAGCAGCGCGACGAGTGGAGTCGACACGAGAGCAGTGGTCTTGCTCATCGTGTAGTCGAAACTGAGCCCGACTCGCGCTCGTACTTGGGCGTTGTCGGGGATCCTTCTCGACCCCCAAAGCGAGACGCCCACCATCGCTGCCACCGCGACGGCCTGAGCCGTAATCAGGAGGCCGACCATGGGAAAAGGGTACCGAGTCTCGCTCGACCCCCTCGCGTCGGTTTTTGCGCGGCGCAGTGAGCCCCAGACGGTTGCTCAGTTACGAAAGTTCGTTAGCCGTTGGCGTCTTGGCCCCCGAGGATCTCGACCCGATCGGCCTTCCAGCCTCCGTCCGAGGTATTGATCATCGTGATCTGCATCACGTCGACGTAGCTCTTGCCCTCGGGGTTCTGGTCGTTCTGGATCGTCTGCTGAACGCGCACGACCGCGACCGCCTCGTCGGCACTTCGGAACGAGACGTCCGGCCCGGTCAGTATCTGGCCGCGCGCCGAAGTCGACGCCTTCTTGATCGCATTGCCGAGACCACGCTCGA
>DASSMG010000272.1:0-3271 GCA_035688995.1 Actinomycetota bacterium | reverse complement strand
GAGCTACTTCCTGAACATCAAAGGTCCCGAGCTACTCAACAAGTACGTCGGCGAGACCGAGCGCCAGATCCGGCTCATCTTCACGCGCGCGAAAGAGAAGTCGGAAGAGGGCGTTCCAGTGATCGTCTTCTTCGACGAGATGGACTCGCTGTTCCGCACGCGTGGGTCCGGGATCTCGAGTGACATCGAGTCCACGATCGTTCCGCAGTTGCTCGCCGAGATCGACGGGGTGGAGTCGCTCCGCAACGTCATCGTCGTCGGCGCGTCCAACCGCGAGGACCTGATCGACCCGGCCATCCTGCGCCCCGGCCGCCTCGACGTGAAGATCAAGATCGAACGCCCGAACGAGGACTCCGCGAAGGACATCTTTGCGAAATACCTCACTCCCGACCTGCCGATCGCGCAAGACGAGGTCAGGGTGCACGGCTCCGCCGAGAAAGCGATCGGCAGCATGATCGAAGAGACGGTCGAGCGGATGTACTCCGAGGCTCCCGAGAACCGGTTCCTCGAGGTCACCTATGCGAACGGGGACAAAGAAGAGCTCTACTTCAAGGACTTCTCTTCGGGCGCCATGATCGAGAACATCGTCCGCCGCGCCAAGAAGACCGCGATCAAACGCACGATCGCCGGCGAGGCCAAGGGGATCTCGCGTCAGGACCTCCTCGAGGCGATCCATCAGGAATACAAAGAGAACGAGGACCTGCCGAACACCACCAACCCGGACGACTGGGCGAAGGTCTCGGGCAAGAAGGGCGAGCGCATCGTCTACATCCGGACGTTGGTCGGCGAGCACAAAGGCGACGAGGGCGGCCGTCAGGTCGAGAAAGTGCAGACCGGGCAGTACCTCTAGTCACGTAACCTTTGATCGTGGCGATCCCGAAGATCTGCGGCATCGAAACCGAGTACGGCATCTCGGTCAAAGGACCGGGTGAGTTCAACCCCATCCTGACCTCGTCGTTGCTCATCAACGCGTACGCGAAGCCGGCGTTCAAACGCGTCAAGTGGGACTACGAGGAGGAGAGCCCGCTCAGGGACGCTCGTGGGTTCGATCGCCCCGGCGTGGAAGTTCCGGTCGAGGACGAGTCGGGCCTCGTCAACGTGATCCTCCCGAACGGGTCCCGCTACTACGTCGACCACGCGCATCCGGAGTACTCGTCTCCCGAATGCTCGAACCCTCGCGATGTCGTGATCTGGGACAAGGCCGGCGAGCGCATCCTCGAAGACTCGATCGCGGCGGCCCGTGCCGCGACGGGTGACAACGAGCGCGTCTCGATCTACAAGAACAACTCGGACGGCAAGGGCAACAGTTACGGGTGCCACGAGAACTACCTAGTCGACCGGGCCCTTCCGTTCCCGAACATCGTCAAACATCTGACCCCGTTCCTCGTGACCCGCCAGGTCTTCACGGGGGCCGGCAAGGTAGGCGCGGAGAACGGGACCGAGCAGGTCGATTACCAGATCAGCCAACGCGCCGATTTCTTCGAGGTCGAGGTCGGCCTCGAGACCACGTTCAAACGCCCGATCATCAACACGCGCGACGAACCGCACGCAGATGCAGAGAAGTACCGCCGCCTCCACGTCATCGTCGGCGACGCCAACATGGCGGAGGTCTCGACGTATCTCAAGGTAGGCACGACGTCCTTGATCCTGCAGATGATCGAAGACGACTTCATCGCGGACGATTACTCACTGGCCGAGCCGGTGAGGGCCATGCGCGCCGTGTCGCACGATCCGTCGTGCCGGGCTCTCGTGGAACTGAACGAGGGCCGTTCCGTCACCGCCGTCGAGTTGCAGTGGGAGTACTTCAGGCTCGCTCGTAAGTACGTCGAGGAGAACGGCGGCGACGACGTCACGAACGACGTTCTCGAGCGATGGGAGAGCGTTCTCGAGGGCCTCGAGCGCGACCCCATGTCACTGTCCCGCCAGCTCGACTGGGTTGCGAAGCTCTCGTTGCTCGAGGCTTACCGGGACCGCGACGATCTCGAGTGGGGGCACTCGAAGCTCAAGATGATCGATCTCCAGTATCACGACGTTCAGCGACACAAGGGCCTCTACTTCAAGCTGCTCTCGGGCGGCAAGATCGACCGCATCGTCGACGACGGCGCGATCGAATACGCCATCGACCACCCTCCCGAAGACACGCGCGCGTACTTCCGCGGCGAGTGCCTTCGGAGGTATTCGCCCGAGATCGTGGCCGCATCGTGGGACGCGGTCATCTTCGACACCGGCGACGAACCGTTGCGCAAGGTGCCGACACTGGAGCCGTTGCGCGGGACCAAGGAGCGCGTGCAGGACCTCTTCGCCGATTCCCCCGACGTCCACGCCCTCCTGGAGAAGCTCAGCTCTTAGATCCGGTATTCCCGTCGAGCCGCGACCGCGCCGATAGGATTGACGGCGGTCCTAACTAATGAGGTGAATCGATGGCCGATCAGACTCGCAAGCCGAAGCCGAAGAAAGACGAAGAGCAGGCGCAGGCCGACAAGCAGTCCAAAGCCGAGGCGACGTCGTCCGAGGTCGACGACCTACTCGACGAGATCGACGAGGTCCTAGAGAGCAACAGCGAGGAGTTCGTTCGCTCGTTCATCCAAAAGGGCGGCGAGTAGTAGTTGCACCTGGCCGCCGACTATCTCGAGAGGGTTGAGTGAGCGACTTCACAGAGCCGAGCCTCGGCGACATGATGCGGATCCCCGTCTATGGGCCCGGCTCGTCGTTCTCCGAGGTCCTCAGATCCCAGGCCCCCGAACTTCTCCCGGAGAAGAAAGAGCTGTCCGGTCCCGTCCATGCGCCCGAGGGCACGACGGTCCTCGCTCTGCGATACGGAGACGGAGTGATCGTGGCGGGGGACCGGCGGGCGACAGAAGGGTTCCAGATCGCCCACCGCTCGATCGAGAAGGTCTTCGCGGCCGACGATCTTTCGGCCGTGGCCATCGCCGGGGCCGCCGGGCCCGCGGTCGAGATGGTGCGCCTGTTCCAGACCGAGCTCGAGCATTACGAGAAGGTCGAAGGCGAGCGGCTGACCCTCGAAGGCAAGGCGAACAAGCTCAGCCAGATGATCCGAGCGAACCTTCCGGCGGCGATGCAGGGCCTCGTCGTCGTCCCCCTGTTCGCCGGCTACGACGAGGGGCGGCGTCAGGGCCGCATCTTCAAGTACGACGTCACCGGCGGTCGCTACGAGGAGGACGACTATCACGCCACGGGCTCCGGCGGTAAGGACGCACGGTCGACCCTCAAGAAGCGATTCCGGCACGGGATGAGCCGTGACGACGCGGTG
>DASSMG010000271.1:0-11441 GCA_035688995.1 Actinomycetota bacterium | reverse complement strand
CTGAACGAATGTCCGTGCAGGAATGTGGCACCGGTCGCCACAAGTGTGAAGTTCGTAACGATCTCGGCGACCGCGGCAAGCACGATGAAGATCGCCCCGCCTGCAGTAAAGGGGTCCCGCGGACCCAGACTCATCACGCCTGCAGCTGCGGCGATAGCCAGGGCCTGTTGGGCTCGGTTGAACAGCGCTTGGAACAGGGGGATCTGACGGCGGAGTTCCCGAAGATCGAGAGCACCAACTGCTGCGATCAGCATCGCGGCCCAGATCGCATCGCGGAAGACGATGGCCAGTGCGAGATAGATCGGGAACGCCATCGTCACTTCCGTGCCGTAGCCAAGGGAGACCGGCAAGAGCTCGGCGGCAGCGACCAGGACGAGCCAGGCCAGCATCTTCAAAGCACCGGGCATGGGTGCCTGTTGCTCGAGGTTGATCGCGATCGCGATCAAGGGCGTGACGGCGACCGTTAGCCACGCGAAAGTCTTTCCCGACATAGTCGGGCCCATCGTAGGAGGAGAGGCCGGCCCCTAGCCGGAACCCGGCGAACCGAAATCCGCGACTTTCCCCGGAGCCTTCGTAGGCTCACGCTGGGTCGAAAAGAAAGAAGGCGCCCCGGTGGCCGGGACGCCTTCTACTTGGGTCGTACTAGAGACGCCAGTTGGCGCCCGCCGTCGCGAACAGTGCGGCGAGAACGCCAGCGATTCCAAGCAGACGAGCTTTCATTTAAGCGGACCTCCATAAGGTTGAGGTGTCGACATTTCCGACCGGCCCAGTGGGCCGCCGCTCCGCTCAGTTTCTTGTAGATCCTCCTCGACGCTTCGCTGGTCACATCTGTCACATCAGCAACATCAGTGCTGAATATGGACGTTACGCCTGCTGCGACCCACCCCGCAATGGCCTGAATGGGCTATTGGTGAGCCTTGTGACCCATTCGGGTAGCGGATTCGCCCCCCACGGGGGATTTATCGCGACCTCCAACCTGCCGTTTACTCCCGATGCGGGAGTTCGGGCGAATGAAGGTGGAAAGAAATGGCAGTACCGACTGCGGTGGGGTTGCGGGTGCTGGTCGCGGAATCACATCGAACCGTGGCACAGGCGCTCACTCAGCTCGTTGGCGAGCTCGGTCATGCCTGCGTGACCGGTACGGCGACCACTCCTCCTGAGACCTTCGATCTCGCCGTTCGGCTCCAACCCGACGTCGCTCTTGTCGATCTCGAGCTGTCCCCGGACTGCTCGCTCGTCACGGCGATCCATCGCTTCTGTCCCGACGTGCGGATCGTGGTGCTCGCCGACCGCAACGAACGGGCGAGCGATCTCGTCGTTCGAGCGATGGCTTCGGGTGCCGTCGGCGCGATCTACAAAGAAGCGACGCTCGAGGAGTTGCAGCGAGCGGTCCGTATCTCGACTTCCAAGACCCCGGTTGTTCCAGAGGACGCAACGGGGGTCCTCCTCGAGTCCTACATCGATGCCCTCACCGAGAAGCGCAACCGCGACGTGGCGATGATCAAGGCGCTGGCCGGCGCCGTCGAGATCCGCGACTCCGGCACCGGCCAGCACCTACATCGCGTCACGACCCTCGCTCGCGCCTGTCTGGCGCAGATCGATCCCGACCTGGCATCGAACGAGGAGATCGGGTTCGGGTTCCTGCTGCACGATGTCGGCAAGATCGGGATACCGGACGCGATCCTCAACAAGCCGGGCCCCCTTACCGCGGACGAGTGGAAGGTCATGCGCCGTCATCCGCAGCTCGGCCTCGACATCGTCGGACCGGTGGGACTTTCGTCGGCCGCGACCGACATCATCCTGTGCCATCACGAGCGGTGGGACGGGACCGGGTATCCCCACAAACTGGTAGGCGAAGAGATCCCACTGGCGGCTCGGGTATTCGCCGTCGCGGACTCCTACGACGCGATGACGTCGGACCGTCCCTACCGTCTCGCGATGACCCCCGGCGATGCCCGCCAGATCATCAAGTCCCAGGCAGGAAGGCTTTTCGACCCGGACATGGTCGATGCGTTGCTGTGCGTGACGACGGGAGCAGAAGCCCCGCGTCCCGCAGCCGTCATCGACTTGCGGGACTAGCCTTCCAGCTTGATAAGACATTAACGACGTGCCAATCTTTGGTTGGTGCCGACGACTCCGAACCAACCAGTGCAGAACGCTGACGGCCCCGCGGCGCGCCCAGAACTTCGCCGCTTAGAGGCCGACCTCAAGCGCATACCGGGCGTTACGTCCGCGCGCATCGTGGGGGCCGGCCCCTCGGAGATCCACGTCGTGTCAACGGGCGAACGCCCCGCGAAGCAGCTCGTCCGGGACATCCAGTCGCTTGCGGCCGCCGGCCACGGCGTCACGATCGATCACCGCATCGTCTCGGTCGTCGAACTGGCTGCGGGCGCCGATGTCGCCGATGAAGCCGACAACAGACCCCCGCGACCCGTCATGGAGTGGCTCATCGCTGCCAATCAAAGGGCCCGGGGTCGCGTCGACGTCGGTCTCAAGTGGAACGGGACCGAGACCGCCGGGGGCGCGGTAGTCGGTGGGGACTCGCGCGATGCCAAGGCCCGGGCGGCGGTGGCGGCCGTGATCGAAGCCCTCGAACCCCGACTCAGCGAGCGCAATGCGACGCTCGATCTCGAGACGGTCGTGATCCAGTCGATCGGATCGGCCGAGACGGTCACGCTGAAGGTCAACTACAAAGACACGACTTCCCCGTCGACCGAGCTCATCGGCACCGCCATCATCCACGACGACGTGATGAGCGCTGCGGCCCGCGCGCTCCTCGACGCGGTGAATCGCCGGATCACTTAGCCGAGTGCTTCCCGCGGGCCTCGTCGGTCCGTGTCCGGCCGTAAACGAGTAGGCCGATCCCTGCGGCGATCAGCACGTCACCCGCACTGACGACGGTTTCGACCCCACGGAGTGCGATCACATCGCCCAACCAAGGAAGCACCGTGTCGTCGTCGAGCCGCTCGTGCTTGTAACCGGCGCCCTCCGCGGGGGGTAGTTCGTCGTGCACGGTGAGTTCGGCCCGAGCCGAGACCGGCATCGCCCCGTTGGCGGCGATCACCGTGGCGTTCAGCAGGAAACCAAGGGCCGCCACTTTCATCCCCGGCAAAGAGTGATTCGCGATCAGGAACGCCGCGAGCGCAACCTGCGCCGCGCTGAAGACCCACACCCCGGCCCCCGCCAGGAACGACGACCGCCCGAAGATGAAGATCAGTTGGATGCCGAGCGCCAGGAACAGCAACCAGAGAGCTCGGAACTTCGTGGCCGCGAGCGCGTTAAGAGACCCGCCCAGAGCTAAGGCGAGCGCTCCACCAAGGACGGCCGTGATCAGGATGAGCTGCATCGCGACCGGGGCGCCGTCGGCATCACCTCCACGATATGTCCCTCGCCGCGGAGCCTCCGGGCATGTCGCGTAGCATCCCGGCGTGACTCAGGTGATGCTCGTTGTGAATCCGCGCGCGGGATCGGTGTCACCGCGCGCTCGCGATGTCATCGCCCGCGCCCTGTCGGCGGATTTCAAAGTTGAGGTCGCGGAGACCACCGCGCGAGCTCATGCAACGGAGCTCTCACGCGACGCGGTCGATCGTGGTTTCGACGCGGTGATCGCGATGGGCGGTGACGGGACGATCAACGAAGTCATGCAGTCCATGGTCGGCACGGATATCGCCCTGGGGATCCTGCCGGGAGGCAGCACGAATGTCGCGGCGCGCTCACTGGGGATCCCCCGAGACATCATCGATGCGACCGCGTATCTGGCGGAGAGGATCAGGTCGGGCAGACGCCGGCGAGTCAACACTGCTCGCTTCGAGGACCGGTATTTCCTGTTCTCGGCCGGGCTCGGGCTGGACGGTGAAGTCGTGAAACGCGTCGAGCAACACGGCAAGGGCAAGCACTTCGAATGGGCGTTCGTTCGCAACGCGGTTGCTGCCGCGGCGGGGCCCTACCGGAAGATGACTCCCGCCGTGACCATGAGTGTCGATGGAGGAGAACCCATCAAGGTGTTGCTGGCGGTTACGTGCAACGGCCGGCCGTTCACCTACCTCAAGCGCATCCCGGTCGAGGTATGTCCAGAGGCCCATCTGGACGGTGCCTTGGATGTCTTCGCTTTGAGAGACGTGTCCCTGGTGACGATCCCTCGGATCGCGTGGTCCGTCCTGGTCAGTCGTTCTCACACGCGCTGGAAGGCGTCCTCCTATCACCACGATGTCTCTTCGATCTCTCTGACGTGTGAGGCAGCGTTGCCCGCGCAGGTCGATGGGGATTACATCGGGGAATTCACGAGCGCGCACATCTCGCTCGTCCCCGACTCGCTGGATCTCATCGTCTGACCGGCGCGTGGCGCGCTGGGGGTCGCTTAGGCTTTCTTCTCCGAGACACACAGGAGAGAACATGCCGAGTATGCCCACCGAGGCCGAGATCTCCGAGGTCCTCGGCCAGATCCAGGATCCCGAGCTCCACCGAGGCCTCAACGAGCTCAACATGGTCCGAGGCATCACGATCGAGGGTTCGACAGTCTCGACCCTCATCGCGCTGACGATCCCAGGATGTCCGCTCAAGGACTATTTCCACCAGGTCATCCCGGCAAAGCTCAAGGAAACGTTCCCCGCGATCGACCACGTCAAGGTCGAGCTCACGTCGATGACGGATCAGGAACGCCAAGCGCTTGTCGGCGGGCTTCGTAAGGAGACACCGGCCCCCTTCGCGCGTTCGGACTCCTCGACCCAGGTCATCGCGATCGGATCCGGGAAGGGCGGGGTCGGGAAGTCGACGACCACCGTCAACGTCGCCGCGTCGCTCGCGAAACAGGGCCATTCCGTGGGCTTGCTCGACGCCGACGTTTGGGGGTTCTCGATCCCACGGATGCTGGGTGTGCACGAGCGTCCGACCGTCGTCGAAGACATGATCATGCCGCCGCAGATGTTCGGTGTGAAGGTTGTGTCGATCGGACTGTTCACCAACGAAGACAACCCGGTCGTGTGGCGCGGACCCATGCTTCACAAGGCGCTGCAACAGTTCCTCACCGACGTTCACTGGGACGATCCCGACTATCTGCTCGTGGACCTTCCGCCCGGAACCGGCGACGTGTCGATCTCGATCGCGCAGTTCCTACCGGGAGCGAGCATGGTCGTGGTGACGACGCCCCAAGCGGTTGCCGAACGGGTGGCCCAGCGCGCCGGGTACATGGCGGAGAAGACGGGGTTGTCCGTCGCCGGTGTCATCGAGAACATGAGCTACTTCCGGGGCGATGACGGCAAGGAATACAAGATCTTCGGCGAAGGCGGCGGTGCCGAGTTGGCGAAGAAACTCGATGTGCCGCTGTTGGGCGAAGTTCCGATCGACCCCGAGCTCAGGATGCTCGCCGACAACGGCATGCCGATCGTGCTCCAGGCCCCCGACAGTGAAGTTGCACAGGCCCTCGAGTCGGCCGCGAAAGAGATCGTGAATCTTCTTCCGCCGAAGCCGAAGCAGGCGAAACGGATCTCGCTGCCGCTCCTCGCGACGCCGGGTCACCAGCACTAACGCCCGGGCTATGCCCAAGATCTACACGAAGAAGGGCGACGACGGCACGACCGGTCTTCTCTACGGGGGCCGCGTTCCCAAGGACGATCCGCGCACGCAGGTGTACGGGACGCTCGACGAGGCCGTCTCCGCGATGGGTGTCGCGAAGGCGGGTGGGCTAACCGGGCGTGTCGCGACCATCGTGGAGCGCCTGCAGCGCGAGATGTTCGTCGTGGGGGCCCAGCTGGCGACCGCCGAGGACAACCAGTCGAAACTCCAAGTCGGAGTCTCGAAAGTCACGCCCGAGATGACGTCACAAGCCGAGAGCGACATCGACGATCTGCTAGCGGAACATCCGCTGCGCAACGAATTCGTGCTTCCCGGCGAAAGTCTCGGTTCCGCGGGACTGGACCTGGCTCGCTCGATCCTCCGACGTGCCGAACGCGAGGCGGTCGCGATGGATCGCGAGGGATTGATCCCGGACCCCGAGATCCTGCGCTATCTGAATCGTGTTTCGGATCTGCTCTTCGCACTCGCCCGCTACGACGAGAACGCAACGGGCAAACGTGCGCCCTCGTCGCGCGGATGAAACCGTTCGACTTCTGCCCGGCCTGTTCCGCGCGTCTCGGGAAAGGTGACGACGAGGGTTCCAAGTGTCCGTCGTGCGGACGGAGCTGGTATCGGAACTCCGCTCCGACCGCAGGTTGTGCGATCGTCGTCGACGGAAGGGCACTGATCACCCAACGCGCACGCGAACCTGAGAAAGGTCGCTTCGACGTGCCGGGGGGATTCCTCGGACCGGGCGAGCAGGTCCTCGACGGACTGCGCCGCGAGGTCCAGGAGGAACTCGGTGTCGAGATCGATGTGACGATCGACGATTGCGTCTCGATGGTCGCCCACACCTACGGCGACGAGGGCGACTATGTCCTGGCCCTGGGGTTCTTGGCGCGACTCCGCTCGGGTGAGCCCACTGCAGCCGACGACGTCGCCGCGTTAGCGTGGATCTCCCTCGACGACATCGACGACGTCGATTTCGCCTGGGAGCACGACCGCGAACTGGTTCGCAAGGCACTCACCGCCGTTGAACGAAAGGGATCGTGATGGACGACTGGAGCGACGAGGACGCAGCTCGACTTCTCGGATGGGTACGGATCCTGACGGGTCTCGTGCTGTTCTTCATGCCGCGGGTGGCAACACGCATGTGGACCGGCGAGAGCACTGCCGACCGCACGACAGATCTCGGCCTGAAGGGCATGGGGGCGCGCGACGTTGCGCTCGGGGTCGGTCTCGTCACGGCTCTCGAGAAAGGTGCACCGGTCCGGGGCTGGTTGGAGGGTGGCGTCCTGGCGGATGCCGGTGACGCTCTCGGCACCCTGGTCTCGTGGCGCGATCTCCCGCGGGGGCGTGGCCTCCTGTGGTTCGCGGCCGAAGCCGGTGCCGCCGTACTCGGCTTTCGCCTGGCAGAGCGACTCGACTGAGCCCATCAACGCAGGCTCCCCTTAGGCTCGCACGGTCGACGACCGGAGGAGATCTCGGTGGCGTGGCCGTTTAGCGAGGAACACGAGCAGCTCAGGAAGTCCATCCGCGACCTCGTGGAGCGAGAGTTCGCTCCTCACGCCGACGAATGGGAGGCCGCGAGCGATTTCCCCGACTGGGTGTTCACCAAGCTGGGAGAAGCGGGTCTGCTCGGGCTCTCCTATCCCGAGGAGTACGGCGGCGCCGGCGGCGACTACCTGTGCAACATCGTCCTCGCGGAAGAGATGGGTCGCTGCAACTCGGGCGGAGTCACGATGGCCGTTGCCGTCCAGACCGACATGGCCGTTCCACCGGTCTACAAGTTCGGAACCGAAGAGCAGAAACAGCGTTATCTGGTGCCGGCGATCAAGGGCGAGAAGATCTTCTGCCTCGGGATCACGGAACCGAACGCGGGCTCCGATGTTGCCGGGATCGAGACGACCGCTACGAAGGTCGATGGCGGCTGGGTCATCAACGGCCGCAAGATCTTCATCACCAACGGCCGGCGCGCCCATGCGATAACGCTGGTCGCCAAGACCGACCGCGACGCGGGCCACGCGGGCGTCACGCTCTTCGTCCTCGATACCGACACTCCGGGGTTCGAAGTGTCTCGAACCCTCGAGAAGATCGGGATGCACACGTCGGATACGGCCGAGCTGACGTTCACCGACATGTTCGTTCCCGACGACGCCGTTCTGGGCAAAGTGGGCGAGGGCTTCTACAACATCTCCTGGGAGCTACAGGGCGAGCGACTTGTCGGCGCGGCGGGAACGATCGCCGGATCACGCCGGCTTCTCGACGGCGTCATCGCGTACGCGAAGGAAAGATCCACGTTCGGGAAGCCGATCGGGAAACATCAAGCGATCCGTCATGCGATCGCGGAGATGGCGACCGAGATCGAAGCCGCACAACAACTCGTTTACACCGCGGCGTGGAAAGTGAACCGCGGCCAATACCCCGTGCGCGAGATCTCGATGGCGAAGCTCCAGACGGGCGTGGTCGCGTGGAAAGTGGCGGACAAGGCGCTGCAGATCTTCGGGGGCCACGGCTATTCCATGGAATTCCCCATCCAGCGGGCGTGGCGCGACGCGCGTCTCATCCGCATCGGCGGCGGGACCGACGAGGTGATGCGTGAAGTGATCGGGAGGATCGAAGGACTGTGAGCACCCAACCGATCCGGCCCGATCAGACCGGTGTCACCGGTGAAGAGTTCGAGCTCTTCCGTCCCGAGCACGAGGAGCTGCGTGCTCAAGTGCGCGCCTTCGTCGAGAAGGAACTTCTACCGAACGCACGTGAGTGGGAGCGCGATGAGGCGTTCCCGAAGGAAGTGTTCCGCCGCGTGGGCGAACTGGGTTTCTTCGGGATGAAGTACCCCGAGGAGGTCGGCGGGTCGGGCCCGGACTTCCTCGCCGACGCGGTCGTAACGGAGGAACTGGCGGGATGCGGATCGGCAGGTGTATCCGCCTCCCTGGGAGCTCACAAGGACCTCGCCAGCCTGTATGTGTTCAATTTCGGTACACCGGAACAGCACTCCCGGTGGCTCGTGCCGTCGCTCGAAGGCAGTGTGGTCGGAGCGTTGGGTGTCACCGAACCGGACGCAGGGTCGGACGTCGCGGCGATCCGAACGTCTGCCCGACGGGACGGTGACGACTGGGTCATCAACGGATCCAAGATCTTCATAACGAACGGCGCGTGGGCCGATTACGTCGTGGTCGCGGCCAAGACCGACCCGGACGCGGGCTACAAGGGGATCACGCTCTTCGTGGTGGACACGGACACACCCGGGTTCTCGTCGTCGAAGATGCGGATGTTGGGGTGGCGCAGCGGTGCGACCGGTGAACTCTCTTTCGCCGACGTGCGCGTCCCCGACGCGAACCGCCTCGGTGACGTTGGATCGGGCTTCTACGCCATCATGCAGAACTTCGCGTGGGAACGACTCGTGATGGCGTTGGCGCAATCATCGGGTGCTCAACGTACTTACGAGATCGCGAAGCAGTACGCGCTCGACCGTTCCGCCTTCGGCCGACCGGTCGGCAAGTTCCAGGTGTGGCGCCATCGCTTCGCGGATCTTGCGACGCGCATCGAAGCCGGCCGTGCTCTGACCTACCACGCGTTGCGGTTGTACCTATCGGGCGAGAACCCGATCCGTGAAGTCGCGATGGCGAAGTACTACACCAGCGAGGTCGCGTTCCTGGCCGCGGACGAATGCATGCAGATCCACGGCGGTCACGGCTACACCGTTGAATTTCCCGCCGAGCGCGCCTTGCGCGACGCCCGCCTCGGGCCCATCGGTGGCGGCACCACCGAGATCATGAAAGACATCATCGGTAAGACCTACGGGCTGTAGCTCTTACTCCTCGACGGCGGCGGTCACCCGAACGATCGAAGCTAGTTCGCGCCCGAGTGAAGTCGGACCCTCGTCGGCCTCGACCGTGATCGGGCCTTCCAGAGGGGCGATGTCCTTCACCTTGATCTCGGCCCCCGGACGGATCCCGATCTGATCGAGATACGGCAGGACGTCTTCGGTCAATTCGGAGATCTGCGCCACGACGCCGGACTCGCCGGCATCGAGTTCGCTCAGGCGCCGCAGTTGGCGTACGTCGATGGGACAGATCGGATGACCGTGCGGGCAGTAGTCGGGATAGTCGAGCGACTTCGCCATCGCCTCTTCGACGCGCGCCGAGATCGCGTGCTCGATCTTGTGCGCTTCGGAGTGGACCTCGTACCAGGCCATCCCTAGTTGGTGAACGAGCAGGCACTCGACGAGGCGGTGCCGTCGCAGCATCGTGTGGGCGAGACGCCGTCCCTCGGGCGTCAGGAGGATCGCACCGCCCTTCTCACGGGTTACATAACCTTCGCCGCTCAGGCGCTTCAGCATCTCGGAGGCGGACGGCAACGACACCTCCAGGATTCGGGCGATAACCGTGGCGGTTATGCGCTCTCCGTCCTCCTCCAGGCGCTTTATCTCCTCGAGATAATCCTCGACTCCGCGCACGTCTTACACCTCTGTAATAGGGGGCCTACCCGACCAATCATCGATCGTAAGCAGGACTTTCGCATCACAGTGCGAAATCTGGACCCGTGCTACGCAAAGGCGCCGTGCCACATCGGCGCGGCCACCGAGCCTCGCGGGTCGGGATCGCAGCGCTCCTCCTCGCCTCGAGCGCAATGCTCTTTTCCGGAAACGCGTCCGGAGAGGAGTCCCTGGCCGCGCTGAAAGACCGGATGGATTCCATCCAGGTCCAGCTCGACGCGACCACCGTCAAGATCGAACGTTTGAGGACCGAAACCGAAGAGCTTCACGCCGCCATCGCATCTGCCGAGCAACGACGTGATGAGCTCCAATCCGAGCGCAGCCACCTTCTGGCGGCGGCTGTCATCCGCGCCAACGAGCTTTACAAGTCCGGCGCCGGCAGCATGTTCGAAGTGCTGTTGTCGTCGGAGGACTTCTCCGATCTAGCCACGCGCTCCGAGATGTTGTCGCAGATCTCGACGCGTGATTCTTCGGTGTTCATCCGACTGTCGCGCGCTCAAGCAGAGCTGGACGGCGTGACCGATGATCTCGTTCGTCGGGAGTCGGAACTCGACAGTGCCACGGCAGAGCTCAAGGAACAGGAGTCGATCCTCCAAGAGCGGCTGCGTACGAATGCGACCGAGTACGAACATCTCCGCAAGAGGTTGACAGCGCTTCAGCCGGCAACGCCTCACGTTTCTACCGGCGCGGTCCACGTCCACGTGAGCGGCAACATGACTTGCCCGGTTGCCGGACCTGTTTCCTTCGTCGACAGTTGGCACGAGCCGCGCGATGGCCACCTCCACGAGGGTGTGGACATGATGGCGGATTACGGGACGCCGGTCGTCGCGATCACCTCGGGGACCATCTCGTTCGCCGAATACGACTCCGGCGGCGGGAACCTCTTGTTCCTCGACGGCGACGACGGGAACTCCTACTACTACATGCACAACCAGGTGAACCTCGTCACGAGCGGCCACGTGGCCGCGGGACAGCAGATCGCACGGGTAGGCGACACCGGCAATGCGGTCGGCACACCCCACCTGCACTTCGAGTTCCACCCGGGCGGAGGGGCTGCGATCGACCCGTATCCGCTCGTGAATTCCCTCTGCTAGCGCACCTCTGCTAGAACCGCGGCTGTGGAGCCGCTGATCATCACCGTTGCCGGGGTTGGTGCCGAGGTAACCCGCGAGCAGCAACCGAATCTCCCCATCACACCGGATGAGCTCGCGCGCGATGCATCCGAATGCCGCGCCGCCGGAGCGTCCATCTATCACTTACATGTGCGCGATGCACAAGGCCACCCGACGATGAACGTCGACGCCTTTGCCGCTGCCCTCGCCGCGATCCGGGAGGCAACGGACGTCGTCGTGCAGTTCACGAGTGGCGGTGCGGTGACCGACATGGAAGA
>DASSMG010000270.1:0-8768 GCA_035688995.1 Actinomycetota bacterium | reverse complement strand
ACCGGCAGCGTCCCTTCATCGGAGAACCGTTCGACCTCGGCGATGGCACGCGGCCACAACGCTCCCATGCGGACGAACGAAGCGACGATCGGCAATGCCCTCGGCTTGATGAGGTACGCGGCGGGGCTGCGCAACCTCGAGTACGAGCGAGGGTGTTTCGTGAGGGGCACGTCGTTCTCGTGCACGTAGACGGGGATGCCGAGTTCTCGACGGGCACGTTCGGCGAAGCCGATGTGATCGAAGTGCCCGTGCGTCAGGACGATCGCCTCGATGTCCGAGAGCGAGCGGTCGAGGCGGTCGAGGGCATCCAGCAACGACGACCACGAGCCCGGGAGTCCGCAATCGACGACGGTGAGCTTCCCGTCCTCTTCGATCAGGTACCAGTTGGTGTACGAGTCTTCGACCCGGTGGACACCTTTCGCGACGTCTCGGTGGAACACCACTCCTCCTCGGTCTCGACGCGTCGGGGTTCCATGTCATTACCCCGTCGGTTTCCCCCTAAGCCGGGCCGGCGTCGGGTAGCGTCCCTCATGTGACGGGCGGAACCTACGAAAGCGCCGGGGTACGCGGGCAGGGTGACGCCTTGTCGGCGATCCAACGCCACCTCGGTCCGACGCTCGCTCTGCCCGTGGGCGCGCAGGTCCTGACGCGCTTCGGACAGTACGCGAGCGTTCTCCGCACCGGCCCCGACAGCGCGATCGCCATCTCAACCGACGGGGTCGGGTCCAAAACGATCATCGCCTCGAGACTCGATCGCTACGACACGATCGGATTCGACTGTGTCGCCATGAACGTCAACGACGTCATCTGCGTGGGAGCTCGACCGATCGCGATGGTCGATTACCTCGGCGTTCATACGCTCGACGACAGACGTACCGAAGATGTCTTGCGCGGCCTCGGTGCTGCGGCTAAGGAAGCCGACATCGCGATACCCGGTGGCGAGCTGGCCCAGCTTCCCGAAGTGATCGGTTCCGACGGCGACGACACGGCGTTCGATCTCGTGGGCACCTGTATCGGAACCGTGCATCCCGATCGGGTCGTGCTGGGAGACGACGTGGCCGCGGGGGATGCTCTCGTCGGCATCCGGTCGTCGGGGATCCACTCGAACGGACTGACCCTTGCGCGTCGCGTGCTGTTGAACGAGAACGGCCATTCGCTCGATGAAGAGATCGCGGCACTGGGCCGCACGCTGGGGGCCGAGCTTCTCGAGCCCACCGCCATCTACGTCCGGGCCGTGACCGCGCTGTGGGATGCAGGCATCACCACGAAAGGGCTCGTTCACATCACCAGCGACGGCTTCGCGAACCTGTGCCGTCTCAACGCGCCGGTCGGATACCGGATCCAGGATCTGCTCCCGGTGCCGGCGATCTTCGACCTGATCCGCAAGGAGGGCTCGATCGACGACGGCGAGATGTATCGGGTCTTCAACATGGGCGTCGGCTTCGTGGCCGTCGTGGGGGCCGAAGACGCCGATCGCGCGACCTCAACCATCGAACGAGCCGGTTACGAAGCGATGCGCATCGGGGTCGTCGACGACGAGGCCGGACGCGTGGCGATCGAGCCCGCGGGGTTGGTGGGTGGTCTGGACGAAGGCGAATCGCGCTTCGAGCGAGGCTGAGCCGCGAAGCCGCTAAGGAGCTGAGGCGCTAGGGACGTAGCGGGATCGGTGAGTGCCCGTCTCCCTCGTCACCCGATCCGGGATCGGTTTGCGAGTCACCGTCGTCCGGCGTCGAATTCTGATCATCGCTGGGCGATTCCTCGGGCTGCGGCGACGCATCCTCGTCGGGCGGCGTCTGCGTGTCGTCCGCTTGGGCGTCGGCCGTCTCTTCCTTGGTGATGTGCTTGCGCTTCGGCAATTCCTTGACGTCGCTGGCCACGGATTCGAGTGTCGTGGTGACTTCTTCGGCTTGCGTGGACGCGGCGCCGATTGCCTCTTGCAGCTTGTCGGCCAGCGGGCCGGGGAGGACGTTAAGCAGCTCCGACAGGCCGGATGCGTCGATCGATCCGCCACCGGTCAGTGCCTTGAGCCGCTGGAACTGCGACTTGGTGAGCATCAGATGGACGTCACCGATGCGCAAACGACGCAGTTGCTTGTCGGGGGCAACGGCTTGCTGCGAAACGCGTTGCGGCGCGCCTTCGGCGCGCACGACTGGACGCGGTTCGGTCACCGCGCGGTCGCGGAAGAAACCTGCAACCGCCATGCCGGCGGCCGAGAACGTCAGCAACGCGGACCCGAGGGTCGCCGCGACGAGCGAACGCGCGAGGCGGATGCGCACGCTGCGCTGACGCCGGATCGATTCCGCCACCTTGACTTCGTTAACGGTCTCGATGAGCGCCGCTTCCTCGTCACGCACCTCGCGTTCGACCTCTTCGAGCAGACGGTTCGCAGCGTTGACTTCGCCGGCGCGCATCAACGTCGCGGAGAACGACAGCTTGTCGTCGACGACCTCTTTCGCCTGGCGCGAGAACTTCTGCGCCGAAACCGCGAGGCGATACGAGGCGCGGTCTTCCGCCTCGCTCTCGGTGTCGTCGAACAGCGCGGCCACGCCCCGGCGGAGATCTCCGAGATCGTGGGCGAATCGTCTGATTCCCATACCTATCGGGTTCGACCCGTGGCCCCGGTCCCCTGCCCTAAACGGTCGTAGTTTTTGGCCGTTTTGCCCGATTCTCGCCGGGAGACCCGTCACAAGGTCCTGCCGAGGTCGCCGGGGGCCGGGGCGTGAATAGACTCCCGCCCATGCAACAGGCCGAAGACAACAGCTCCCGTCCCATCGACGACCGCCTCCGAGAGCTCGACGAGCTCCAGGAGCAGGCCCGGGCCGCGGGTGGCGCTGCAGCGATCGAGCGGCAACACGAGCGAGGCAAGCTAACCGCTCGCGAGCGGATCGAACGGCTGCTCGACCCCGGATCGTTCGTCGAGACCGACCAACTCGTGCGTCACCGTTCGCATGGGTTCGGCATCGAAGATCGCCGCCCCTACTCCGATGCGGTCGTGACCGGGTGGGGCACGATCGACGGCCGCAAGGTCTTCGTCTTCGCGCAGGACTTCACGGTGTTCGGGGGCTCGCTCGGCGAGGTCATGGGCGAGAAGATCTGCAAGATCATGGATCTGGCGCTCGAGACCGGGGCGCCGGTCATCGGTCTGAACGATTCCGGCGGCGCGCGCATCCAAGAGGGGGCCGCGTCCCTCGCCGGCTACGGCTACATCTTCGATCGCAACGTTCGTTGCTCCGGAGTGATCCCGCAGATCTCCGCCATCATGGGGCCGTGCGCGGGCGGCGCGGTCTACTCCCCCGCGATGACCGACCTGGTGTTCATGGTCGCGGAGACCTCGCACATGTTCATCACCGGCCCCGACGTCATCAAGGCGGTAACGGGACAGGAGGTCACTCAGGAAGAGCTCGGCGGGGCGATGAGCCACGCGTCGAAGTCCGGAGTCGCGCATTTCGTAGCGACCAACGACGAGGATTGTCTCGATCAGATCCGCTACCTGATGAGTTTCCTTCCGTCGAACAACTTCGAGTCACCGCCCTACTTCCCACCGTCGGACGATCCGAAGAGATCGCTCGACGAGCTACTCGACGTCATCCCCGCGTCGGCGAACCAGCCGTACGACATGCACCAGGTGATCTCGAGTGTCTTCGACGACGGCGAGTTCTACGAGATCCATCAGTACTGGGCACAGAACATCCTGTGCGGGCTGGCTCGACTGAACGGTCATCCGGTGGGGGTCGTCGCGAATCAGCCGCAGGTACTGGCCGGAACGCTCGACATCGATTCTTCCGAGAAGGCGGCGCGGTTCGTTCGGTTCTGCGATGCCTTCAACATCCCGCTCGTCACGTTCGTCGACGTTCCCGGTTTCCTCCCGGGGACCGAGCAGGAGTACGGCGGGATCATCAGGCACGGCTCGAAGCTCCTCTACGCATTCACCGAAGCGACCGTGCCGCGGTTGACCGTCATCACCCGCAAGGCTTACGGCGGCGCCTACGTCGTCATGAACTCGAAGCACATCCGCGCCGACATCGCGTTCGCGTGGCCCTCGTCGGAGATCGCCGTGATGGGAGCCGAGGGGGCCGTCAACATCATCCATCGCAAGGAGATCGCTTCGGCCGACGACGCCGAGACCAAACGCGCCGAACTCATCTCCGACTACAACGAGAAGTTCCTCACGCCCTACATCGCGGCCGAGCGCGGGTACATCGATGCGGTCATCCCCCCGCAGGAAACGCGCTGGCGCCTGATCCAGGCGCTCGAGATGCTCCGCAGCAAGCGCGAGACCATCCCTCAGCGCAAACACGGGAACATCGCCCTGTGACTTCCGAGCCCTACGGCCTGCGGGCGACGGCGGGCCGCTCCGCTCAGCCAACCCCCTTTAAGGCTTCGCTACGGACCCGCCGCCGTCCTCGGCTCGAAATCGTCTCCGTCACAGGGCTTCCGTCCGAGGAAGAAACGAAGGCCATCGGGGAGGCTCTGGCTGAGATGGTCGTGTTGGAGCGACGGGCTCGGGCTACTTCGTTGTGGTTGCGGGCGGCTCGCTCCCAGGGCCGGCGGCTCGGGATGCTCGATTACCGCGACCGCTTCGCCAAGGACGATGCGTGGCGACTGTCGGCGCGCTTTCCCGCCGGGGGCCGGGAGTACTCCGGTCGTTACGGACGCGGCGACGCTAAGTAGACGCGGCGTCGGGTAGCTGCGTCCTCAGAAGACAGAACTCGTTCCCTTCCGGATCGGCGAGCACTACCCAAGTGACGTCGTCGCCCTGCCCCACATCGACGCGCGTTGCCCCGAGCCCGAGGATCCGTTCGAGCTCCGCGTCTTGATCCCGGTCCACGGGTGACAGATCGATGTGAAGGCGGTTCTTGACGGTCTTGTTCTCGGGGACCGGAGCGAAGAAGAGCGTAGGCATCCGGCCTTCCTTGCCGATCTCGATGTAGCCGTCCTCGTCGTAGAGGACGTCGTAACCGAGGACCTCGCACCAGAAGCGCGCCACCTTGTTCACATCGTGCGCGTCGACGGCGAGCTGGCTGAAGAAGGAACCCATCAGGCGGGGATGGTAAGTCCGCCGGACAGGCTCAGTACCTGCGCGGTGACGAAACGGGCATCGTCCCCGGCGAAGTAGGCGACCGCTGCCGCGACCTCGTCCGGTCGCGCCAGACGCTTGAGCGGCGTTGCCTCGATCATCCGGCTCATGAGCTTCTCGCCGAACTCCGTCTCGCGGATCTGCTCGACCATCGGCGTGTCGGCCGGGCCCGGACAGACCGCGTTCACCGTGATCCGATCGCGCGCCAGCTCGCGGGCCATCGATTTGGTGAACGCGATGACTCCTCCTTTCGCCGCCGAGTACACAGCTTCGCCGAGGGAACCGACCCGGCCGGCGTCCGACGCGATGTTGATGATCCGCCCGTAACCGGTCTCGCTGCACCGTTCGATGACTCTCGGCGCGATCGAGTACGTGCAGTTCAGAACGCCCATCAGGTTCACCGCGATCAGCCGATCCCACGTGCCGGGATCGCTCGCCAGGAAGAATCCCGGGATATCGAAACCCGCGTTGTTCACGAGGCAGTCGATCCCACCGAATCTCTCGACGGTCGCGTCGGCTGCCGCTTCGACCGAGGAAGGCACCGAGACGTCGCACTCGAGTGCGAGCGAATCGGACCCGATCTCGCCGGCGACCTTCGTCGCTCGATCGCCATCGAGGTCGGTCACCGCCACGCGGCACCCGCCCGCTGCCAGTCTGGTTGCGATCGCCCGGCCGAGCCCGGAGCCCGCTCCCGTGACGAACGCAGTGCGGCCCTCCATCGCTTACTTCGTGCTGTAGTCGAAGAACCCGCGGCCGGTCTTGCGTCCGAGGTAGCCGGCGCGCACCATGTGCTCGAGCAGCGGCGCCGGCGCGTAGCGGCGCTCGCGGAACTCCTCGTGCAGCGAGTTCAGGATCGCGTAGGTGACGTCGAGGCCCACGATGTCCATCAGCGCGAACGGACCCATCGGGTGGCCGCAACCGAGTTTCATCGCGGCATCGATGTCTTCGGGAGTCGAGTAACCCTCCTCGTGCATGCGGACGGCGTCGTTCAGGTAGGGGAACAGCAGGAAGTTCACGATGAACCCGGCGCGGTCGCGACAACGCACCGGGTGCTTCTTGATCGCGCGCACCCATGACAGGCAACGCTTCTCGACCTCGCCCGAGGTGGCGACGGTTCGCACGATCTCGACCAGCTTCATGATCGGCGCGGGATTGAAGAAGTGGAGACCGATCACCTTGTCGGGACGATCGGTCACGGCGGCGAGGTCGACGATGGGCAGCGACGACGTTGTCGACGCGAGGATCGCTTCGGGCTTCACGCTGCGGTCGAGCTCGCGGAAGATATCGACCTTGACGTCGAGGTCCTCGGCGACGCCCTCGATAACGAGATCGCATTCGGCCAGGTCGGAGAACTCGAGTGTCGTTGTGATGCGACCGAGGATCTCGTCGGCGGCGGCCTGCTCGAGCTTGCCCTTGGAAACGGCCTTGTCGAGACTCTTCTGCACCGCTCCCTTCGAGCGTTTGATCGACGCCTCGCTGCGACCCCGAAGGATGACCTCGTTGCCGGCCTTCGCGGCTACCTCGGCGATGCCCGAAGCCATGAGACCCGTGCCGACGATGCCGATCGTCGAGATGTCCGACGCGGCCACGCCCGCTTCGTCGGGGACCTTGTCCACGACGGTCGAGGACTCGGGAGCTTCGTAACGGTAGAAGCCGCGTCCGGTCTTGCGGCCGAGGTATCCCGCCACGACGTACTGCTTGAGAAGCGGCGCCGGAGCGTCCTGATCGTCACGGAATTGGCGCCACAACGCCTCGCAGATCTCGTAACCGGAGTCGAGCCCGATCAGGTCGAGCAGCTCGAGGGGGCCCATCGGGTGACCGCAACCGAGCTTCATCGCGGCGTCGATGTCCTCGCGCGACGCGAACCCCTGGTCGTACATGCGCGTCGCCTGGTTCAGGTACGGGAACAGCAGGAGGTTCGCGATGAACCCGGCCCGGTCGCGGGCCACCACCGCCGTCTTGCCAAGACCCTCCGCGAACGCGCGGGCCGCGTCCACGACCTCGTCGTCCGTTGCGACCGTGCGCACGAGCTCGACGAGCTTCATCACTTGTGCGGGGTTGAAGAAGTGGAAGCCGATCACGCGGCTGGGCCGGTTCGTGGCGACCGCCATGTCGATCACCGGGAGGCTCGAAGTGTTAGTGGCGAGCAGAGCGTTCTCGCCGATGATGCCGTCGAGCTCGGTGAAGACCTGCTTCTTGAGGTCGAGGTGCTCGGGAACGGCCTCGAAGACGAGGTCGCGGTCGGCGAGGTCCGACATGCTCGTGGTTCCCGTGATCCGGCTCAACATCTCGTCGGCTTCGGCGCGCTCCATGCGGCCACGCTCGACGAAGCGCTCGACGCTGCGAGCGATGCGCTCCCGCCCTGCGGCGACGGTCTCGTCCGACGTCTCGACGAAGAGAACGTCGTAGCCGCCGCGAGCGCAAACCTCGGAGATGCCGGAACCCATCGTTCCGCAGCCGACGACCCCAACCTTGCGAACCTCGATAGCCATGAACTCTCCTTAAGAAGTAGAAACCGGGAGCCTAAAGTGACCGCCTCCACACCGCCCGTCCGACCTTTGGACTGTAGTGATCGCTATGCGAGCACCCGGGCACAAAGGTCGGTGGAGAGACGCGGCAGGAGCCCAGCACGGCGTTATAGGACGCCAAGAGCTCCTCGGATACCTCTCGACCCCTGCGATCGGGCGGCTGGTGGCGAAAGGCGATCTCAGGCGGTTGCACCGCGGTGTGCACCTCGCTTCCGGCCACCATGAAACCTGGGAAACGCGCCTTGTCGCAGCGACGATCCTGGGCGACGGGTGCGCTTCCCATCGCGCCGCGGCGCGGTTGTGGGACCTCGGTGTGCAGAGCGCGCCAGTCGAGATAACCAGTTCGGCTCATATCCGAAATCCGGTGGTCGTTGCCCACCGAAGAGTCGTCGAGCCGTCTCAGATCACGAAGATCAACGGGATACGAGTGACGGGGATACATCGCACGTTGATCGATCTCGGCGATGTCGTCCCCGACGACGTCGTCGAGGATGCTCTGGATCGCGCCCTGGAACGGAAGCTCACATCCACGGACTGGTTACTGAAGCAGATCGAATCCCTGGGTACCCGAGGTCGGAAGGGGGCCGGCGTTCTCCACTCGATCATCGAGAGCGGTCACGAGAGGTCGTCATGGCTCGAGCGTCGTTTCCTGCGACTGCTCGACCGTCACAGCCTTGGCGGGTTCATCCGCGAGTTCGCCGTCGGTCCTTACTTCATCGATTTCGCCTGGCCCGAAGTTCTTCTAGGCGTGGAAGTGCATGGAGCAAAGTGGCACCGCAACAGGAAACGCTGGACGAGAGATTTGTCCCGTCATAACGATCTGACTACGCAAGGCTGGACGGTTCTTCACTTCACTTGGAGAGACGTTCGAGAAAGACCAGACGCAGTGGTTAAGGAGATCCGGACCACTCACGCACGGCTCTCCCTACGTTTGGACCTGAATGCTCGCTAGGCGATAAGTCAGGCACAAACATCCGCTCAACTACGATTGGGGGATGCGCGAGAGGGATCGGCCTTGGATTTTTCGTACGTATGCCGGGTACGCCACTCCGGCTGCTACTAACGCTCGCTTCAAGGCCAATCTAGCCAAGGGCCAGACCGGGCTCTCGGTCGCCTTCGACCTCCCCACCCAGACCGGCTACGACTCCGATCACGCCATGGCG
>DASSMG010000269.1:0-9236 GCA_035688995.1 Actinomycetota bacterium | reverse complement strand
ACGAGCTACAGGAGGATCTCGTGCGTCCGGGAACGCCCGCGTTCGTTCGGTTCACCGGCGATGCCGCGATCGACGTCCTGGATCGGGAGGGCATCGGCACCCATTCCACCACCGACATGCTCTGGGTCGAGATGAAAGCTCCCGACTACGCGGGCCATGCATGGAACGTGATCAATCCGGAGGAGGGCGACGTCCTGCACGAGGTCGACACGCAGATCGGACGCTTGATCGACGAGCTCGATCGGAAGGTCGGCCGCGGGAACTACCTGTTCACTTTGAGCGCCGATCACGGACAACAGCCGCTTCCCGATCTTCTCGGAGGATGGCGCATCAACTCGCAAGAGCTCGAGCGCGATCTGAACGAACGTTTCGGCGACATCGTCGAAAAGGTCACACCGGTCGACATCTACTTCGATCACGATGCGATCGACAGTAAGGACGTCGATCTGGACGACGTCGCGCGTTATCTGGGGACCTACACGATCGGCGAGAACATCCCGGAATCGGCCCCCGGGGCGGACCGTGTCGCGCGTGCCCGCCTCGACGAGACCGTCTTCGCCGGCGCTTTCACGACCGATTTCCTCTCGTCGCTGGCCGACGACCAGATAGCTTCGTTCGGACCCGGTAGCTACGAGATGGGCGATCTGACCTCGCCGCCGGAGCAGGCCGGCGCGAACCAGATCATCCCGTGACGGCGGCCAAGTAGGTTCCGGGCGGTGGGAATGCTCAAGCGCGGGCTGGCGCTGATCTTCAAGAACCGTGATTTCGGCCTATTGATGGCCGCGCAGTTCGCCGCGCAGGCCGGAGACGGGATCGTCCAGACGGCCCTCGGGAAGTTCATCGTGTTCGGGGGCCGCAAGGGATTCGACCCCGAGAGTGCGCGTTCGCCCGACGAGGTGTTGCGTATCGCGCTCTACATCTTCGTTCCCTATGCGATCTTGAGCCCGTTCCTGGGTGTGCTGATCGACCGATGGAACCGTCGTCGCTTGCTGTTCGTCGCGAACGGACTTCGCGGCATCGTCGTTCTGTTGATCGGACTCGTCGGGATCTCTGCCATCCCGCAGGCGGCACTGTTCCTCGCGTTCGTGCTGACGCTCGCTTCGACGAGGCTCGTGCTGGCCACGAAGTCGGCCGCGCTACCGGCAACGCTCGGCGAATCCCATCTCGTGGAGGGCAACGCGGTGTCGCAACTCGGGGGCGCGATGTTCCAGATCGGCGGCGCGGTCGTCGCCATCGGGGGATCGTTGGTGCTCAGCGCGCGCTGGGTTGCGCTCGTCGGAGCGTTGGTCTATCTGGTCGGTGCCGTCGTCGCGCTCCGGATCCGTCACGCCGAAGAGAGCCGTCCGCCGACATCGTTCCTCGTCGAGCTCTCGCGCGTCCTCGTCAACATCGCGGCCGGGATACGTGAGGTCGCTCGCTCGCCCAAGGCCGGCTCGTCCATCGCCACCTATTTCTGGCTGCGGTCCTTGTGGAGCTTCACGCTGACCGGGATCGCGTTCGTGAGCCTCGAGCTGCTCAAAGGTGCAGAGACCACGAGGCTGATCCTGACCGGGGGAGGAGGCGCGCTCGGCGCCGCGCTGGGATTCCTGTTGGCAGGGTGGTTGTCGGAACGCGTCCGCACGAGAGCGATGCTCGTCGTCGGAGCATCTCTGACCGCCGGGCTCGCGGTCGCCGCGCTCGGGGGTCTCGGTATCAAGGCGGCGATCATCGCCCTGACGTTCTTCCTCGGCTTCGGGTTCTTCCTCGGAAAGATCTCGCTGGACACGATGGTCCAGGAGGCTCTCGGCGACGATTTCCGCGGACGCGCGTTCTCGCTCTACGACATCTCCTACAACCTGGCGTGGGTCTTCGCCGCGGGGGTCATGAAACTGTGGTGGAGCCCCCTCGAAGGAACCTTGATCAGTCTCGGAGGGGTCGTCTTCCTCCTCGGGCTGGCCGGGATCGCGCTCTGGTATCGCCGCGCCGGGCTCCTGACCGCTCCCGCCGAGGCGTGAGGTGGCAGATCTCAAGTCGCTGAACCGGTCGACCACGTTCGTCATCGGAGCGTTGATCGTCGCGCTGGCGGTGGTCGTGGCGACGCTCACGGGGTGGGCCGACCACGCCGGCCCGCTCCCTTCCTTCGAGCAACAGGCCTGCGGGTTACCTCACGAATGGCTCGTGCGCACGCAACGCGGCTATTTCGAACCGCGCAGCGGACAGATCTCGCTGTTGCCGCGCACTCCCGCGTACATGGCATCGGGCGGTGGGGGATGGAGCCATTCCGGGCCGTGGCCCTATCTCGAGGACATCCCGATCGTCTTCTACGGTCCCGGTTTCGTAGAGGCGCAAGGCGATGTGGATCGTCCGGTGACCACCGCCGACATCGCCCCCACGGAGATGGCTCTGATGCACGGCTTCTACCGGAGCGAGGGCGAGCCTCTTCCCGAGGTCGCGCGTCTCACCGGTAGATCGGTCCGGCGTGGGACCCCGAAGCTGATCCTGACGGTCGTGTGGGACGGCGGGGGCTGGAACGTTCTGAACCAATGGCCCGACGACTGGCCGAACCTCGCGCGGCTGATGCGCGAGGGCGTGTCCTACACGCACGCGACCGTCGGCTCATCCCCTTCGGTCACACCCGCAACGCACACGACCCTGGGGACCGGCGACTACCCGTGGGTTCACGGCATCACCGGCGTACCGGTCCGGGACGAGAACGGTGAGGTCGTCGATTCGTTCTTGAAGGGCGAGTCGTCCCACTTCTTGCAGGTCCCGACCATGGCAGAGCGATGGGATACGCAGAACGACAACAAGGCACTCGTCGGGATGGTCGGCTACGAGCCGTGGCACCTCGGGATGATCGGCCAAGGAGCCGAACGCCCGGGAGGAGACAAAGACGATGCCGCGTGGCTGAACATCGAGACCAACGAATGGATCACGAACGCGGACTACTACCGGCTTCCACCCGCACTGGTTGCGACCGACGGGTTGGATCGCGATCTTCGGCAACTCGATGCTCGCGACGGTCAGGTTGACGGCGCGTGGCGCGATAACGCGATCCTCGATCAGCGCGACCGCGTCGAAGAAACGCCGGCATTCATCCGGTATCACACGCGGGGACTCGAGAACGTGATCCGCAAAGAAGGTTACGGATCGGACGACATCACCGACCTGATGTTCACGAACTACAAACAGATCGACCGGGTCGGGCACTACTTCAACATGGCGTCCGAAGAGGTCCACGATTCGTTGATCGAGTCCGATCGGGCCCTCGGGCACCTCGTCGACTTCCTCAACAAGACCGTCGGCAAGGACGGTTACGTGCTTGCGGTCACGGCCGATCACGGCCAGCAGCCGGATGCTTCCGCTATCAACGCCTATGGGATCGACCCGCGCGAGGTCGAATCGGATATCGACGACAAGTTCGGGCCGATCACACGTGCGGTGTGGCCGACCGAGGCGTTCCTCCTCGACGATGAGATGCAGAAGCGGGGAGTGACCGTCGACGAAGTTGCCCGCTTCCTCGGCGACTACCGGCTACGCGACAACACCCAGCGCCCCGACATGTTGGTCGAAGGGGCGGGGCGCTTCGACCCGGGGGACCGGATCTTCCAGATGGCGATCCCATCGGCGCTGCTGCCGCACCTCGACTGCGGCGCGGCTCCGCCCGGCGACGATGTCCGCAGGTAGGATGCCGCCACCGTGACGACCGAACCCTTGACCGAGCGCGCCCCCGGGCGGGTTGCCCCCGACACCGGGATGAACCGGGTATTGGGCCACCCGGTCGCCTATCTGCTCACGGCAGCGATCCTGCTGCTCGTGTTCGGGTGGACGTTCTTCACGAACTCGAGCCGTGTGGCCCCGACCAAGGACCCCGCGTACTACACGTGGCGCACCGAGGCTCTGTTGTCCGAGCCCGCCGGAACCCTGCTCGAGGTCGAGGGGCCGAAGGTCGGAGGGGCCGGCGGCATGTTCTCGGGCGGTTACCGCGTGAGCGCGCCGGTGCTCGGCGGATTGCTGCGCCGCGTATCCGCAGTCGCACCGCTGTCGACCACGGCGTTCCTCATGGTCGGTATCCCGGTGCTGACCGCGTTGTTGTTGGGGGCGTTCGCTTTCCAACAGCGGCCCGATCCGTTGATGTTCCACGGTGTTGCTCTGGGGGCCGCGAGTCTCTATCTGACGCCGCCCTTCGTCGGCTACCTCGACAACATCCTGGCTCTCTTCATGCTGTCGGCGGCGTTGCTGTTCCTCACGGCCACGAAGGACTCGTGGCCCGCGCGCGCCGCTTTCGGCCTCTTCTTGTTGTTCGTCGGCTTCACGCACCCCACGACACTCGTCATCTTCTTCGTGGCGCTCTGCGCGATGTCGGTGGCGCGACTGCTGTTCCGTCGTTTCGACTTCCGATCGGTGATCCGGGACGACGCCCCGATGCTCCTGATCGCGTTCGGGTCGATCCTGGTCACCTACGTTCTGTGGAAGGTCGGGATCTGGGGTCACAGCGCGCCGTTGGGCGACGCTGCGCTCTCGCCTCCGTACGAACCGAGCTTCTTCGAAGACCGTCTGATCCTGTGGATCAAGGCGATGCGTCCGGCCATCAACGGCCCGTTGTTCGTGATCGGTGCCGTCGCACTGCTCGCTGCAGGAAGGAAGGCGGTCGAGGACGACCTCGCGCGGGTTGCGATCGTGTGGCTGACCCCGTTGATCGGCATCTTCGGGTTCGTCGCGGGTGCGTCCTATCCGTATTACCGGTTCTTCAACACGACGCTTGCCTGGGTCCTGCTCGTCGGGGTGGGGGCGTGGGCGACGACGCGTTTCTTCATCGGGCTGGCGCGACGCGGCGGCATGGCCTCCGTCGCGTGGCTCGGTGTTCTGGCCGTTGCCGTGGCCATCGCGACGAACTTCTCGAGCGGCCTGTCGACCTCGGGATGGAACAACGCGCAGGGGGGATGGCTCTCCGCGGACGAGAGAGCCGAACTCGATGAGCTGCGCGGAGCACTGACGGCGGATGGCTCTCCGAGGCCCGTCGTCTTCGTGGTCGACTCCGACGACACTTCCCCCCGGATCTACGGCTACACGAAGCTGTCCGGCAACACGTCGCGCTACGGATTGCCGCCCGGATGGATCGACGAGGGTTACCTCTACGTGGGTGGTCTACAGAACTTCATCGCCGCGCAACCGACGACCGTGGGCGAGAAGACCTACGACGACCTCTCGTCCGCGACCCTGGTGGAAGCGCGCGATGCGATCGACACGTCGGGCAAAGAGCCGATCGTGGTCCTCGCCCGCGCCTTCAACGCGGCGGGGCACAACGCGGATCTGTTCGACCAGTCCGACGTACTCGCGAAGTACTCCGACGACGTCGAGATCTGGACCGTCGACGACGGCGTGCAGAAGTACGTGGGTGGAAACGCACAAGACGTAACCGACGAGCCGGCCCCCGCGGAGAAACCGGGCGCCCTTCACGTCCTGCGCACGCTCCTCGGCCTGCTGTTGTTGCTCCTTCCGGGTTCCATCGCGGCGCGCTATTTCCTGAGGGGTGCTTCCTTCCCCGAGTTGCTGGCAGGCAGTCCCGCGCTCGCGATCATGCTCACGACGTTGACGGCGATCGCAGTCCTTGCGGTCACCCGATCGGCACTGACCGGTGCCATCGCGTGGATCTCGCTGGCCGTGGCCGTCGCGATCTCGGCGTTCCTCGCGTTTCGCGCCACGGGGCGGGCGGCGCCTCCCGCACTCGACGCCTGACATGAGCTCGTGGCTGGATCGCCTTCCGGCAGAGTCACCGGGGCGGACGGCGAGGTGGTTGTGGATCGCCACGATCGGCGTCGCGGGAGCCGGGATCGCGTCGTGGCTCGTCGGCAAGAACATGGACACGTTCGTGCCCGGAGTCGTGGCGATGTGGTGCTTCGCGATAGCGGCGGCACTGCTCGCGAGCGTTCTCCCGATGTCCTACGCGGTTGTTTCCCCTCTGTTCATGGGGATCGTCGGGTGGCTCGTCGACATGCTCCCGTTCGTCCTCCTGGTCGGCTGGTTCGCCGTCGTCGTGCGATGGCTGTGGGGGCTGGTGCGCGAGCGGAGGTTCCCTCGCGGGGGCCGGTGGACGTGGATCCCCATGGCCCTCGTCGCGTGGACCGCGCTCGGTGCCGTCGTCGTTCTTCCGGGGCAACGGAAGCACTTCGTCCTCTTGTTCGGCATCCAGGTGCTCGCGAGTGCGACGGTGTTGCTGGTCTCGGAATGTCTCGGACGGGTGGAGGCGAGGCGCGCCTGCGTCTCCGCCCTGCTCGGGTTCGTCGTCGTTTGCTCGGTGGCAGTTCTGTTGCAATGGCTCGGCGTCCCGGTCGAGGCCCTGCAGGACACGCGAGTGAGTGCGCCGGTCGAACGCGCCTACGGGATCGACGCGTTCGTGAACTCGACCGGGATGATCAAGTACGAACGAGCCGCCGACGGTGGTGCGCACGGCCTGGCGAAGCGGCTCGACGCCCTTCGTGATCGCGACCCTTCGATCCCGGAGTTCGCGGCGTACCGCGCACCCTTCAAGGCGTTCGGCACCGACCTGGTGGTGCGCTTCGATGGATCGGCACGAGCTGTAGAGCCGGAGCTGCGGAAGCTCAACATCAACCTCATCTACGACAACGTCGGATTGGCTCCGGGTAACGAGATCCCCCGGATGCGGTCGTTCCCGCGCAACGCGCTCACCTATGCGGGCGTCTGCGCGGCGCTGATACCGCTCGCCTTCTACCTGCTGTGGAACGAGGACCGGAGGAAACGATGGCTCGGTCGCGCCGCTCTCGCGGGTTGTCTCTTCGGGATCGGGTTCTCGCTCGCCCGGGGATCGTGGGCCGCCTTTGCCGTGGGGATCCTCTACATCGTCGTCGACGGAGCTCTCAGCGGCCGTCGCAAGGCCCAGGTGGTCGCTGCGCTGGTCGCAGCCGCCATCGTCCTGACGGGGGTCTTCCTCGTGAAGTTCGGAGAGGACCCGCTTCACGCACGTGCGGGGGCCGAGGGCAGCACGGGGACGCGCCGGGCCCTCTACGAGGCCACGGTCGGGAAGGTGACCGGCGTTCATCTCCTCCTCGGTTACGGCAGCGAACAGCCGCGCGACGAGGAAGGCAACGCGCCGGCCGGACTGAAGTACGTGCCGGAGGCAGGGACCCACTCGACCTACCTCAACTACCTCTTCAGGACCGGCGTCCCCGGGGTGGGGATGCTCATCGCTCTCTATCTGCTTGCCGCCCTCCACGCACGCCGGGCGGCTCGGCGGCTCGACGGTGACGACCGGTTGCTGGCAACGTTGGTGACCATGGCGGTCGTCGTCTTCGCCGCTCACGGCGTCGTCCTCAGCCTTTACGTCGAGCCCGTCTACACGTTGACGATCTGCGTCGTGATCGGGCTCGCCTTCGCGGGCTTCGCGCAGGTGCCGGGGTCGCTGCTGCCGTGGAAGCGGTCGCCGGCGGCATCACGATGAGCGCCACGCCCGAAGGTGCGGAGGCGCGTCCCGGTTCTCCCGTAAGCAGTAGCGACGTCAAGACCGTCGCCAAGGGCGGCGCGGTTCAGATCTTCGGGCAGGTGTCGCAACGCGGTCTGTCGTTCCTCTTCAACGCGATCGCGCTCCGCTTCATCGGACGGAGTCTCTTCGGGGTCTACCGCCAGATGGTTCAGATCCTCGCGATCGCGTCGCAGATCGGACTGGCCGGCTTCAACTTCGCCGCGATGCGCTTCATCACGCTGGCCCGCGCGCAAGGAGATCCCGGAGGAGTCAAGGGGGCCGCGCGCGTTGCGATCGTTGCAACGACGGTCGCGTCCCTGCTCGTTGCGGCCGCAGTGGTCATCGGCGCCGAGCCGATCGCCGGTGTCTTCGCCGACAACGAGGCGCAGGTACCGCTGTTCGTCGAGCTCTTGCGCATCGGGGCGATCTACGCGCCGCTGTTCGCGCTGCTCCAGGTGCTCCGTTACTGCACGCAGGCATACAAAACGATGGTTCCTTCGGTCATCGCCGGCAACGTGATCCAACCGGCCGCTCGGTTCGTGATCGGCGTGATCGTGCTGCTGCTGGGCTTCGAGGTCGGCGGCCTTTTGACCACCTTGAACGTCAGCGTCGCGATCGCGGCCGTCGCCGCGGCGATCTATTTCGCGCGCATGATGTCGCAGGAGGAGCGTTCGGCCCCCGCACATGCGCCGGTGGGGGCGATGGTCAAGTTCGCGATCCCGCAAGGTGGTTCCTCGCTCCTGGGAGTCCAAACTCTCGGCGCCGGTGTGCTGATCGTCGGTGCGTTTTCCTCGAACGCGCAGGCGGGTCTGTTCGCGGTGGCGTTGATGCTCCAGGGCCCCGGCACGGTGTTCCTCGGCGGCATCCTGAACATCTGGGCCCCCGTCGTGTCGGACCTGCACGCGAAGGGCGAGATCGAACGTCTCGAGAGCATGTATCAAACGATCACGCGTTGGATCGCAACGTTCAGCTTCCCGGTGTGGGCCGCGCTCATCATCGCTCCGCACGTCTTCGTGCAACTGTTCGGAGGACGTGCCGGCGCCGGCGCGGCCCCCATCGTGGTGATGCTCGCGGTCGGCAACATCTTCTATACGGGAACGGGACCGACGGGCTACGTGCTGTCGATGACGGGTCGGCCGTGGGTCAACCTCGCCAACTCCGTCGTGGCCGTGGCCCTGTACGTCGGCATCGGCGCCTTCGTCGTGCCGCGTTACGACGCCTTCGGGATGGCGGTCGTCGATGCATCGGTAACCGCCGTCGTGAACAGCGTGAGGGTGATCGAAGCCAAGATCCTCGTAGGGGTGCAGCCGTTCGGCCGGTCGATCCTCAAACCGATCGGAGCAACCCTGGTGGGCGCGGCCGTGCTGTTGTTATGGATGCAGATCCCCGGCAGGTCCGCAGTGGTGGATGGGGCCGGCATCGCGGTGGCGGGGCTCGTCTACGTCGGCGTGCTGCGACTCATGGGGCTCGACGAAGAGGAGCGCATCGTGTGGCGAAGCATCCGGCGCCGAGTTTCTCGTGGTCGCTCTTAGGATTCGTCGATGCCGTCACGCCGCGCCGTAAAGAAGAGTCTTCACACCACTTTCGATCCGGGGCTCCGCTGGTACAAGGAGCGCGCCATCCTGCGCGCCCAGCAGGCACTCCATCTCCCCGGACTTCTGACCGGGGGCAAGGTGCGCCGCCCGATCTTCGTCATCGGTGCTCCACGGTCGGGAACCATGCTGCTGTATTCGGTGCTTCGAACCTCGTCCCGGCTGGCGCACTGGCGACCGACGGA
>DASSMG010000268.1:0-3739 GCA_035688995.1 Actinomycetota bacterium | reverse complement strand
TCCGCCGTGTGCTCGACTCAGGGAGTCAGGTCGCGCGGATAGCCGCTGAGGAGCTCGCAGCCGTCGTCCGTGACGAGCACGAGCTCCTCGATGCAACACCCGCCGAAGTCCGGGGTGTAGAGGCCGGGCTCGATCGCGAGCACGTCGCCGGCGACGAGCGGCTCGCCGCCGCGGCCGACGAACGGCGGCTCGTGCACCTCGAGCCCGACACCGTGTCCGAGCGCGTGGAAGAAGCCCTCGCGCAAGGGCTCGGAGCCACTGTGATGGAGACGCGTGGGGAAACCTTCGGTGTTGAAGAAGTTCGCCACCTGGTCGTAGACGTCGGCCGCGCCGGGACGAAGCGCGCTGAGCGCGATGTCGAGAGCCTTGCGACACGCGTCGTAGAGGCGCCGGAGCGCCGGCGACGGGGTTCCCGGAACGAAGGTTCGGGTCATGTCCGTGTAAGCGCCGGTGCGACGGTCCATCGGGAAGCAGTCGATGATGCACGACTGGTCGGGAAGGATCGGGCCGCTACCGAGTTCGTGACCACGCAGACACGCGTCGCCCGACTGGACCAGGATCTCGCCCGGCTCCGCCCCCTGCGACAGGAGGTCGGCCTCCATCGCGGTCCGGATCAACTCGCTGGTCAGGACCTCGCCCTCGAATCTGAGCTGTCCCGACGAAGTGAGCTCCGCTTCTCGCAGCATGCGCGCGGCGGTGAGCATCGCGGTCTCGGTGGCCCGCTGAGCGCGTTCGATCCCTTCGATCTCGGCCGGTGTCTTGCGGCGGCGTCGCTCGATCCACGCCCCCGCGTCGACGGCCACCTCGACCCCTTTGTCCCTGAGGTAGTCGGCGATCTGGACCCCGAACGACGGCGGGACCGACACCGAGAACACGCCCAATCTCTCGAGCGCCCGGACGGTGAGTTCCGCGGGGATCAGCTCGAGGGGGAAGTGACCGCTGCGCATCAGGTCCTCACGACCGAGCTCGGCGGCGTTCCAGACCTCGTCGATCACGTCCTCACGCTTCTCGAGCGTCGAGACTTCGAGATCCGAGGCGACGACGATCCGGGTCCCCTCGTGGTCGATGAACGTCACCGGATCCATGATCGCTTCGCCGATCTCGTGCCTCAGCTCGAGGCTCCGGATCGCGTCGTCGACGAGCAGGAAGGTCGTCATGCCGGGAGCCTAACGGGGAGCCCTCGGGCTGCTAACGCTTGTTTCGCCTCGATGACGGAGAACGTTCCGAAGTGGAAGACCGACGCGGCGAGTGCCGCCTCCGCGCCCCCATGCTGTGGGTCGACGGCATCGGCGAGATCCTCCGGGCGTCCCGCTCCACCGGAAGCAATGACCGGGATCGACACCGCGTCCGACACGGCGCGCGTCAGCTCGAGGTCGTAACCGTCGGTGGTCCCGTCTTTGTCCATCGACGTGAGCAATATCTCGCCGGCGCCTAGCTCGGCGGCCATCCGCGCCCACCGCACGGCGTCGAGCCCGGTGGGGACGCGGCCACCTTTGACGAAGACCTCCCATGTCGAGTCACCGCAACTTCGTTCGACGCGCCGTGCGTCGATCGCAACGACGATCGCTTGTGCACCGAACTCGTCCGCGGCCGCCTTCACAAGCGTCGGATCTTCGACCGCCGCGGAGTTCATCGCGACCTTGTCGGCGCCCGCACGAAGAAGAACGCGCACGTCGTCGACCGCGCGCACTCCGCCGCCGACCGTTAGGGGGATGAAAACCGATTCCGCGGTACGCGTCGCGACGTCGAGGATGGTCCCGCGCTCCTCGAAGCTCGCGGTGATGTCGAGGAACACGACTTCGTCCGCGCCGGCTTCTTCGTAGCGCGCCGCCATCTCGACCGGATCTCCCGCGTCACGAAGTTCGACGAACCGGACGCCTTTCACGACGCGTCCCGCGTCGACATCGAGACACGGGATCACGCGCTTCGCCAACATCAGATCACCGCTCTACGAGTGGCTCCTCGTCGCGCCCGGCGGCCGCTTCGTCGGCGACGAAATTGGCCTCTGCGATACCGAACTTGTGCTCGTAGAGGGCGCGGCCGATGATGGCGCCGCTGATGCCGTCGGGGCGCAAGCGGGCGACGGTGCGGAGCTCGTCGAGCGTGCCGATGCCCCCCGAGGCGATCACCGGCCGGTTGGTCGATGCCGCCAGGCGCAGGAGAGCCTCGACGTTCGGGCCGCTCATGGTCCCGTCCCGGGAGACGTCGGTGTAGACGAATGAAGAGCATCCCGCGTCCTCGAAGGTCTTGACCGCCTCCAGCAGCGGCATCCCGGTCCCGACGGTCCACCCGTGGGAGGCAAGCTCGTCCCCCTTGGCGTCGAGGGACACCGCGATGCGGGGGCCGAAGCGGGAGCAGATGTCTTCGACCGCACCGGGATCTTCGAGCGCGAAGGTGCCGAGAACGACGCGATTCGCGCCGGCCGCGAGAAGTTCCTCGACGTCGTCGCGCGTGCGCACGCCACCACCGGCTTGCACGGGGCAGGAAGCAAGGCGCACGACCTCGAGCACGAGCTCACGGTTCTGCGCGATCCCACTCTTGGCCCCGTCGAGATCGACGATGTGCAGCCAGCGCGCGCCGGCAGAGGAGAACCCGAGCGCGACCTCGACCGGATCGTCCGAATAGACGGTCTCGGTTCCGAAACGACCTTGCAATAAACGGACGCAACGGCCCTCCGAGATGTCCACGGCGGGGAGCACGGTGAAGCTCAATTCAGCCAACCTCTCAGGAGATCGATCCCGGCGGAGCCACTCTTCTCGGGATGAAACTGGACGCCAAGGATAGAGCCCGTTTCGATCGCCGCGGCGAAGCGCCCTCCGTGGTCGCACCACCCGGACACGAGGGACGGATCGGCCGGTTGCGCGGCGAAAGAGTGATCGAAATAGAAATACGTGTCCCGGTCGCCTCGCGCGACCGTGTTCCATCCGATGTGTGGAACCGTGACCGTGTCCGGAAGACGCGTCACGCGTCCCGCGACGATCCCGAGTCCGTCGACGTCGCCTTCTTCGCTTTCCTCGAACAGGATCTGCATCCCGAGACAGATGCCGAGGTAGGGACGATCGTCGTTCACCCACTGCACGATCAGGTCGCGCGCGTTAGTCGCGACGATGTTCTCGATGCAACGTCCGAAGATGCCTTGGCCGGGAACACACAGCGAATCGCATGCATCGATCTCTTTGGGATCCGCGGTGACGCGCACGTGCGCGCCGGCGGCTTCCAGTGCCTTCGCGACGCTGCGCAGATTCCCCATCCCGTGATCGAGGACCGCGGTGGTCGCCGTGCTCAGAGGGTCCCCTTCGTCGAAGGAACGGAGTCCCCGGCCCGCGGATCCACGGCGACTGCCTCGTAGAGGGCCCGGGCGAGGGCCTTGAAGATGCCCTCGGTCGCATGATGGGCGTTCCGGCCGGCGAGGAGGCGAACGTGGAGCGTGAGCCCACCGGAGCGGGACAGGGCCTGCAGGAACTCCTCGGTGAGGGCGACGTCGTACTGGCCGATCGTCTCGGCGGCGATCTCGGCCTCGTAGGCCAGCAAGGGCCGGCCCGAGATGTCCAGGGCAACCTGTGCCAGGGCCTCTTCCATCGGGACCGTCGCATCGCCGTAGCGGCGGATCCCCCTCTTGTCGCCTAGCGCCTCCGAAAGGGCGGCGCCGAGAGCGATCCCGGTGTCCTCGACCGTGTGGTGGGCGTCGATCTCGAGATCGCCCTGGGTTGCGATGCGCAATCCCAGGTGGGCATGACGA
>DASSMG010000267.1:0-3642 GCA_035688995.1 Actinomycetota bacterium | reverse complement strand
CGCAGCAGGACGTGCTTGTAGAAGGGATGATCGTTCGCCGGGACCTCCGGCGGGAAGCTGAGGAACGCGATCCACTTCCCGTCGGGGGAGATGTGCGGGAACCAGTTGTTGAACCCGTCGTCGGTCACCTGTTCCTGCCCGCTCCCGTCGGGACGCATCCGCCACAGCTGCATCTTCCCGGTCCGCGACGAGTTGAAGTAGATCCACCTTCCATCCGGCGTGTACTCGGCGCCGTCGTCGAGCCCCGGTGCGTCGGTCATGCGGATCTCCTCGCCCCCGCTCGCCGCGATCCGGTAGACGTCGAGCTCTCCATTTCGCTGCCCCGTGTACACCAGCCATTTGCCGTCCGGGGACCAGCCGTGCAGGTACGACGGTCCGTGTGCCGTGATGCGCTTCGGCGTTCCCCCCTTCGCCGAAAGCGTGTAGACGATCGACGCGCCGCTGTCCTCCGCCGCGTGGTGGCTGATGCCGAGCATCCTGCCATCGAAGGAGAGGACGTGATCGTTGTTGTTCCGTGTCGCGAACCCGGTGTTGATCACCTTCGGCTTGCGCGACGCGAGGTCGAAGCGATAGAGCCGTCCCTCCTGGGCGTAGATCAGCGCCCTGCCGTCGTGCGTCCAGTTCGGCGCCTGGAACGATCCGCGGTACTCATGGACGACAGTCGCATTCCCGCTCCCCACGTCGAGCACCTCGAGCCGGCTGCCGAGATAGTCGCGATATGCTACTAAATCGGAACCCGCCGGCACGGTGATCCGCACGTTGCTGAACGTCGCCCGCTCGATGGCAGCGGCGTCGTGCGCGCAGACGAACAGCCCGACGTACACCGTGTCGGGGAGCGACACACCGGTGAGCTCCTGCGTCGCGAGCGTGTCCCCGAACCGCGCGACCGACATCAGGTAGACCCCATCGCGCCGCTCGAGCTGGATCACCGCATCCGGGTCCGGCAGGCTGTCGCGCGACTTGTTCTCCTCGGTGATCGCGCCTCTCGTGCGCCGGTACTGGAGCGACGCCAGCCCGTTCCCGTGGACGACGGCCGAGACATGAGCGCCCGTCCCATCGAGCGACGGCCGGATCGTCCACCCCATCTTCCGGTGCGGATCTCCCCCCATCCCGACAAACCGCGCCCGCGTCGAGAGGATGAAGTTCCCCGTCATCCGTTTCCACACGAAGTGAAATTCGTCGTGATCCCCCCACATGTTCTCGCCCG
The DNA here is from genome assembly GCA_035688995.1 of Actinomycetota bacterium. GTDB lineage: Bacteria > Actinomycetota > CADDZG01 > CADDZG01 > WHSQ01 > DASSMG01. Next base: position 2,435 of record DASSMG010000267.1, on the reverse strand, counting down.
ACCCGACCACGCGATAGGCCTGACGCTTCGGGTCATACGACGCCGCGCCCGCCCCCCTCACCCGCCCGACATCGGTCTGACCGTCGAAGATCCCGACCGGGCGCTGCGCCTCCGCGCTGCCGTGCACCACGCCAAGGGTTGCCAGAACTGCGATGATACGACCGGCGTCTGTGAGGGTCATGGACGGCGAAGTGGGAATGGAAGTCTCGAAACGAAAGCGGGAATGGAAGTCTCGAAACGAAAGTGGGAATGGAAGTCTCGAAACGACAGTGGGAGTGGAAGTCTCGAGACGCCCTTGGAAATGAGGCGTGCCCTCTCTTCCCTCACCGAGCAAACCTGCCCCGCAACTGCCGTTGCGCAAGTCACGCAGCTTCACCCTCAGGCTGTTTCAAGACTTCCATTCCCCAAGCCGTTTTCGGGACTTCCATTCCCCAAGCTGTTTCAAGACTTCCATTCCCAAGGCCGTTTCAAGACTTCCATTCCCCAACCCCAATCCCCCAACGGTCCCGATCCTGCGACAATCATCCCCAACCTTCCCCCTCTACACCGCTCAGTAATGGCCATCGCCTTCTTCGCCATCGCCGGCCTCCTCCTCGGAGCGCTCGGCCTCATAGGCTTCCTCGACGCGGTGCGCGGCACCCCGATCGACAAGGTGCTCCCCTTCGGCGGCGAGCTTCCCACCGTCGACGACCCGGCGTTCCGCACGACGATGGAGCTCGTCAGCCATACCGCGATGTGCGAGGGGCATGAGGCCGAGGTGTTCTGGAACGGCGACCAGACCTACCCGCGGATGTGGGCCGATCTTCGCGCCGCGAAGACCTCGATTACCCTGCAGCTCTACTACAATGAGCCCGGCCGCATGGCCGAGGAGCTGAGCGCGATCCTCACCGACCGGGCGCGCGCCGGCGTTCGCGTCCTCTTTCTCTACGACGCCTTCGGGACCTCCTTCAAGAAGGAGTACCTCGACGGGCTCCGCGCGGCGGGGATCCGCGCCGAGCCCTTTCGCCCGATGGCGCTCAACGCGCTGCAGAAGGTCCAGCATCGCGCGCACATCCGCGTCGTCTGCATCGACGGCGCGATCGGCTGGACCGGGGGCTTCGGGATCTCCGACAAGTGGTTCGGCAACGGCCGCACCAAGGACCAGTGGCGCGACTCGAACGTCCGCTTCACCGGTCCCGCGGTGAACCAGCTGCAGGCCGCCTTTGCCGCCTGCTGGGCCGAGTCCACCGGCGAGCTGCTCATCGCGCCGGTGCAGGTCCCGTCGAACGAGGTGAATTCCGGGGCGAAGCGCGACGGCTCGGTGATCGCCGGGCTGCTGCATGCATCCCCCTCGGTCGGCAGCACCGAAGCGGAGCGTTTCTTCACCTACTCGATCGCCAGCGCGCGGAAGAAGCTGTACATCACCAACTCCTACTTCGTCCCCGACCGCGAGATCCGGGCGATGATCGCCGATGCCGCCCGGCGCGGTGTCGACACGCGCATCCTCACGGTGAGCGACCAGACCGACGTGAAGAGCACCTGGTACGCGGGACGTGCGCGCTACGAGGAGCTCCTCAGCGCCGGCGTCCGCATCTTCGAGTACCAGCCGGTGATGATGCACGCCAAGACGATCACCGTCGACGGGCGCTGGGCCGCGTTAGGCAGCATGAACGCCGACAACCGTTCGCTCTCGCTGAACGAGGAGACCGTCCTCATGATGCTCGACGAGCGCGTCGCCCAGACCCTCGAGCAGCAGTTCCACGACGACCTCGGCTTCGCGAAGGAGATCAAGCTGGAGGAGTTCCGGAAGCGAGGCAGGATCGAGCGGATCAAGGAGACGGCCTGCTACTCGGTGTGGCGAGTGCTTTGAGCGGCTCGGGGAACTGCAACTGCATATTGAACAGGAGCCACGGAGAGCACGGAGCGGTTGGATAACGGCACAAGGCGTCGTTCCGTCACCGGCCCGAACTGCTTGGGGGCAAGCGCGGCGAGACCATCTCCCCGGCTTGCCCCCAGTTGTTGCGGACCGGTGCGCCGACCCTTTCGGGAAGAAGGCTGTTATCGAAACCGCTCCGTGCTCTCCGTGACTCCTGTAAAATATCCCGCTGTTACAACCACAGTTTGAACACGACTCACCGGGCCCGCCTCGAACGACGTTCTCACCCACTCCGGCACCGCGCCGCGAGCAGCCCCGTCGCCGCCGCGGTGTCGATGTCCGCGACCAGCAGCCCTTCCTTGCCGTACGGCTGCCAGGCGATGACTGAACCGTCAGGCGCGACGACCGCCGACGTCGTCGGCGATCCCTCCCCCGCGCAGTTCACGCTCGCGAAGTAGATGGTGTTCTCGGCCGCGCGGCAGAGCATCGCCTTTTCGTGGAAGGTGTTCAGCGGATCGCCGAACGTCATCGGCCGATAGCTCCCCGGCTCCGCCTCACCGAAGTGCGGATGGAAGACGAG
>DASSMG010000266.1:0-6712 GCA_035688995.1 Actinomycetota bacterium | reverse complement strand
CCGTCATCACGATCGGAGACGGCATCCCCACCGACTTCTGCATCCACGCGAACGCCCACGCTCTCGCGCGCTACGCGGCCCTGTCGCAGGAGGCCGGGCTGGTGCCGATCGTCGAGCCCGAGGTGCTGATGGACGGGTACCATTCCATCGACCGCTGCTACGAGGTAACCGAACGCACGCTTGCTGCGGTGTTCGAGCAGCTCGCCGACCATCACGTGTCGTTGCCGGGAACCCTTCTGAAGACCAACATGGTTCTGTCGGGCAAGGATGCGTCGGAGCGCGCGAACGTCGAAGAGGTGGCTCGTCGAACCGTCGAGTGCCTGACGAAGGTCGTGCCCGCAGACATCCCCGGTGTCGTGTTCCTCTCCGGCGGACAGAGCGACGAGGAAGCGACCGCGCACCTCAACGAGATGAACAAGCTCGGGTCGCATCCCTGGGAGCTGAGCTTCAGTTACGGGCGCGCCCTGCAGGCACCCTCCTTGAAAGCTTGGAAAGGCGATGCTGCGAACGTTGCGGCCGGTCAGAAGGCGCTGTACCACCGCGCCAAGCTGAACGGACTGGCCCGCGACGGCAGCTACAACGCCGACATGGAGAACGAAGCAGCATAGAAACTCGCCGCGCCTCTTTCGTCGTAACCGCGCTCGCGGTTCTGATCGCGAGCGCGGGGGTCCCGGGCCGGGCGTCCTCCGTTTCCGCGGGCCGCGATCGGGCTGCGATCGCGGAGCTACTCGACCGCCGTGCCGGTGCGTTGTTGCAGCACGATCGCGAAGCGTTCCTCGCCACCGTCGCGCCCGGCGATCGGGCTTTCGAGCGCGACCAAACGGCTCTGTTCGAGGGGTGGGCCGGCGTCCACCCCTCCACCTACGACCTCGAGGCGCAGTGGGACAGGGCCGGCGACCTCGTTCGTCCGATGGACGTCGCTCGTTATCCCGATGCGGATGCGGTGTCGATCCCCGTCACCGAAGAGAGGTACCGGCTCGCCGGGTTCGACCGCTCGCCCGCGGTCGAGGACCTCTATCTCACTTTCGTGCGCATCGACGGGCGTTGGTACGTGGCCTCGGACGACGATCTCGCCGCGGTCGGGCTGCGCTCGACGCGGCACCTGTGGGAGCGGGCGCCGGTGGAATCCGAGACGTCCGGACGTTTCCGGCTGATGGGACATCGCTGCAGCTCGGCCGGGGCTTCGTGCCCGGTGACCGCGCACGACTATCTCGGATCGGGGCGCGCCGCGCTGGCCCGGGTCGACGAGTACTGGCGGTACCCGTGGAACCGCCGCCTAGTGATGATGGTTCCGAACGACGCCGACGAGCTCAAGGCGATGATCCAGGCGACCTTCGATGTCGACTCTTTCGTCGCGTTCGCCTACGCCAACATCGATCCCGAGCGCGGGTTCCGATACGTCGGCGACCGGATCATCTTGAATCCGGGCGGTTTCGCAGGACGAACGCAGGACGAGGTGGTCGAGATCCTCGCCCACGAGATGCTGCACGTGGCCACGAGGGCGGTGTCCGGCCCGTTCGTGCCCGTGTGGTTGGACGAGGGGCTCGCCGATTACGTCGGTTCCGACGCGTCCCCCACGGCGCTTGACTTCTTCGAGGGCGCGCTCGCCCGCGGGCTCGTGACCGGAACGATCCCTCGCGATTACTCGTTCATGACGGGAACGGGAACCCAGATCTATCTCAGCTATCAGACCGCGCAGTCGGCGGTGCGCTTTTTCATCGACCGGTGGGGGCGTGCCCGCCTCGAACGTTTGTATCGCTTGCTCGGGAGCCGTCGCATCGCAGCGGGCACCGCGCGGTTCCACGTCGATCGAGCGTTCCATCGCACGACGGGGCACGGCTTCGCGGGATTCCAGCGCGCGTGGGCAGATAGCATCCACTAGCGATGGACTCGACCATCGCCAAGGAGAATCGATGCCCACCCCGGTTACGCCCGACGGAACGAAAGACGGCTTCGCTCTCGCGAAGGACGCCGGCGCGAGCGGGCCGCTCGCGCTGATCGTCGACGGCAAGCAGCGAGACCTGGCGTTCGTTGCGCCATCCGGTGCCACCGCCGAGGTCGTGACGCAGAACGAGGAGCTCGGGCGCGAGGTGATGCGCCATTCCACCGCTCACGTCATGGCGCAAGCGGTGCTGTCGCTGTACCCGAACGCGAAGTACTCGATCGGGCCCCCGATCGAGAACGGCTTCTATTACGACTTCGACGTGGACACCCCCTTCACTCCCGAGGATCTCGATCGGATCGAGAGCGAGATGAAGAGGATCGTCAAGGAGAACCAGCGCTTCGAGCGCGCCGAGGTCAGTCGCGACGAGGCTCTGGAGCTGTTCGCCGATCAGCCCTACAAGATCGAGATCATCGAGGGCGTCGACGCGGGCGACCCGACCCAGGAGGAAGCTGCCGAGGGCTCCGTCATCTCGGTGTACCGCAACACCCGCGACGGCGAAGAGGCGTTCATCGATCTGTGCCGCGGGCCGCACGTCCCCGGAACCGGTCGCATCAAAGCGTTCAAGTTGCTGCGGAGTGCCGGCGCGTACTGGCGCGGTGACGAGAACCGACCGATGCTGCAGCGGATCTACGGGACCGCGTGGGAATCGAAAGACGCGCTCGAGGACTACCTGACGCGCGTCGAAGAGGCCGAGAAGCGGGACCACCGGAAGCTCGGTCGCGAGCTCGAGCTGTTCACGTGGGCGGAAGAGGTCGGACCCGCGATCGCGCTGTGGCTCCCGAAGGGTGCGCACGTCCGCAAGGAGCTCGAGGACCTCATCCGCCAGATGGTGCTCGAGCGCGGGTACCAGCCGGTCTACACGCCCCACATCGGGAAGTCGACACTGTGGGAGACGAGCGGTCACCTCGGTTACTACAAAGAGAACATGTTCCCGGGGATGGAACTCGAGGGATCGACCTACTACCTCAAGCCGATGAACTGTCCCTTCCACATCCTCATCTACATGAACAAGACGCGGTCCTATCGCGAGCTTCCGGTGCGTTTGGCCGAGCTCGGCACGGTGTACCGCTACGAGCGTTCCGGCGTCCTTCACGGTCTGCTGCGCGGGCGTGGGTTCACGCAGGACGACTCGCACATCTTCTGTCGCGCCGACCAGGTGGTCGACGAATTGATGGCGTGCGTCGAGTTCTTCCGCGACCTTTACGCGTACGTTGGGATGGGGCCGGACGAGGTGCACTTCTCGACGAAACCCGAGAAGTACGTCGGGAGCGACGAGGAATGGGAGATGGCCGAGGGCGCCATCACCAATGCGCTCGAGAAAGGCGGGATCGAGTACAAGGTCGCCGAGGGCGAAGGAACCTTCTACGGACCCAAGATCGACATCCACGTTCGCGACGCGCTCGGTCGTCTATGGCAGGTGTGCACGATCCAGGTCGACTTCCAGGAGCCCGAACGCTTCAACCTCGAATACATCGACGAGCACGGGGACCGCAAGCGCCCGGTGATGATCCACCGCGCGCTGTACGGGTCCATCGAGCGTTTCACGGGAGTTATCACCGAGCACTTCGGCGGAGCCTTTCCCACGTGGCTCGCGCCGGTGCAGTGCGCCCTCGTTCCGATCGCGGACCGCCACGTGGACTACGCGCGCGAGGTCGGCGACCGGCTCATGTCCTCGGGCGTCCGTGTAGAGGTCGACGATTCCGACAACACGATGGGGGCCAAGATCAGGCACCACCAGCTACAGAAGGTCCCTTACATGTTGGTGGTCGGTGACAAGGAGCAAGAGGGCCGGAGTCTTTCGGTCCGGCTGCGGTCGGGCGAAGAGCGCCGCGACGTTCCCGTCGACGACTTCATCGCCGAGATCCGGGAAGAGATCGCCGAGCGCCGCGTCTGAGGCATCCATGATGATGGAGCGACTGTGGTCGCCGTGGCGGATGAAGTACATGTACGAGGCCGGAAAGTCCGAAGGCTGTCTCTTCTGCAACCTGCAGCAAGCCGACGACGTCGAGGTCCACATCTTGCATCGCGGGACAGCTGCTTTCGTCGTGCTCAACGCGTACCCGTACAACACCGGACACCTCATGGTCGCTCCGACGCGTCATGTCGGTGAGGTCGGCGATCTCACTGCGGACGAGAGGCGCGAGATCTTCGATCTGACGTGCACCTCGGTCGACGTGATCCGCTCTGCGATGGGGGCCGACGGATTCAACACGGGGATGAACCTCGGGGACGTGGCCGGCGCCGGCGTACCGGGGCATCTGCACATGCACGTCGTGCCACGCTGGGCCGGGGACACGAACTTCATGCCGGTGGTCGGCAACACGAAGGTCCTGCCGGAGGAGCTCGGAGACACCGCGGCCCGCCTGCGCCCCGGCTTCGCCTAACCGAACCAGGGCGACCCCGGGCCACGAGGTTTGCGACCTCCGGGTGAAGGGCTGGGGTCGGGTCGCGCCGAATCTTGAGTGCATGCGACCACGCATCGGCATCAGGCTCGTATCGCTCGCGGCGGTGGGGGCTCTCGTCTCGGCCTGCTTCGTGCCGGCCGCCGTTGCCGCACGCTCGGGCAAGTCGTCGTGCCGCGATTCGATCGCCGGCATCGATCTGTGGACCGCGACCATCCCGGAGGTGGAAGGGGCTCTCGCCGACGGCAAGATCACGAGCGTCCAGCTCGTGAAGGCCTACCTCGCGCGCATCCGGGCCTACGACGGCACGCTCGACTCGATCCGAACGCTCAACCCCGACGCGTTGAAACTCGCCAAGCAGCGTGACGCCGAGCTGAGGGCGGGCGAGTCGCGCGGCCCCCTCCAGGGCATCCCGCTCCTTCTCAAAGACAACGTCAACACCGTCGACATGCCGACGACCGCCGGCTCGATCGCGCTCGAGGGCAACATCCCGCGCCACGAAGCGACGATCACCAAGAAGCTCGAGGACGCGGGGGCGATCATCCTCGGGAAGACGAACCTCTCCGAGTTCGCGAACTGGGTCGACCTCAGCATGCCGAACGGTTACAGCTCTCTCGGGGGCCAGGTCCACAATCCCTACACGGGGGGCGATCCCAGCGGTTCGAGTTCGGGTTCCGGCGTCGCCTCGGCGATGGCGTTCGCCTCCGGAACGGTTGGGACCGAGACCTCGGGGAGCATCCTGAGCCCGTCGAACGCGAACAGCAACGTGGGGATCAAGCCGACGACCGGGTTGCTCAGCCGTTTCGGGATCATCCCTCTTGCACCGAGCTTCGACACTGCCGGTCCGATCACCCGCAACGTCACCGATGCGGCCGTGATGCTGAGCGCGATGGCCGGGCCGGACCCGAAGGACGAGAGGACGGCGGAGCAGGACGGGAACACCCCGCCGGGCCTCGATTACACGAAGTTCCTGAAGAAGGGCTCGCTCAAAGGAGTGCGTCTCGGCTACAGCGACAACGACCGGGACGACCTGAGCGATACGCAGCTGAAGGTGTTCGACCAGGCACTCGACGACCTGAAGAAGCTCGGCGCGACCCTCGTCGAGACGGACGAGATGTATTACACGGCACTCGGGGGCCTGACCGAGATCGGTGCGATCCCGAACGAATTCAAGGCGTCGCTCAACCAGTACCTCGCCGATGAGACGCAGGATCTATCCAGCGGGGTAAAGACGCTCACCGACATCATCGCCTTCAACAACGAACATCCCGACAAGGTGAAGTACGGACAGAACCTGCTCGAGGCCTCGGACAAGACCCACGGTGACATGAACGATCCGGTCGCGATCGCGAACCGCGAGGAATCGATCCGCGCATCGCAAGCGACGATCGACGGCACCTTCACCGCTTACGACCTGGACGCGTTCGTGGCGCCGGGGGCCGCCTACGCGAACCTGAGTGCCGCCGCCGGTTACCCGACCGTGATCGTCCCCGCCGGTTACGCCGGCTCGGCCCCCCTGGGCGTGAGCTTCGTCGGCACCGGATATACCGAGCCGAGCCTCATCTCCTACGCCTACGACTACGAGCAGGCGAGCCACCGCCGCCTCCCGCCCCCGGCGGTCAACGAGCGGATGCCCGACCTCTGCACCTAACCCCCTCCGACTTTTTGCATCTAGACGGCTGATAACGCGCGTTAAGCGCGAGAAAGTCGTCAGGTGACTAGGGGTCGCACCTTTTCGAGGAGCGCGTACGGGTCTTCGTCCCAGCGTCCGTGCAGCAGTTTCCAGTCGATGGCGGTCAGTGCATTGCGCCGAGCGAGGTCACGTTCCCATTCCACCTTGCCGTGGTGATACGCGTAGCCGTCCATCTCGACGGCGACCCTCTTTGTGGGCCAAGCGAAATCGAGCCGGTACAGGTTGCCCGCCACTCGAACCTCGAACTGCAATCTCGGCATCGGTACGTCGGAGCTCAGCAGCGCCGAATAGAACTTCGACTCGAGGGGGCTTTCCGGGATCCCATTCGACATCCGCGGGGCGAGAAGCTCCCGCATGATGCCCGTGCCTCGCCTTCCCCTCGCGGATATGGCGGCGATACATGCGTCGATCCTCCGCGGACTGGTCAGCGAGCGTCTCAGGGCATCGTCGAGGGCGATCTCGGCGCGAAGCCGTGGCAATTCGGCGGCCAGGGCGATCAACGTTCGCTCAACGCTCGCGACGGGAAGACCCTTGACGGTGGCCCTGTGAAGGTCGGGGAGCTTGTCGGTGAATCGCGCTTTCACGTGAGGCGGCACACGATGCTTCACCCGTCTGGCCAGCACATGTATCTCGGTGGCCGGAGGAACGCGGAGCTCCCATACCTCGGCCGCG
>DASSMG010000265.1:0-2043 GCA_035688995.1 Actinomycetota bacterium | reverse complement strand
CGCCCCGCGACATGACGTCGGCACGACGCCCCCACGCTTCCTCGATGCGTTCTGCCTGGTGCGATACGTACGCGCGGATGCGGGTCGACTCGCGCACGGTGAGGCGCTGCAAACGGCGGTCTGGGACGGTTCGTCGTCGCTGCACGCGGTTGCGTTCCGCCAGCGTCTGCGGTGCCTGCACGATGTTCCAACCGATCGCGCGGAAGAGATTCGGGATGTCCCGGAACTGACGCAGGACGACGAAACCGATCGTCTCCAGGATCGAGGTCAGCAGGAAGAGGGGGATGAGGATCAGCAACCGGACTCCGGCCGAGTTCTTGGCCATCGTTCGGAAGCGGTTGCGCCGGATGTAATAGCGGTGGGGCCGGAACGGCGATCTACGCAACCCGCGGGCGAGGGCGATCGCGTGGCGGGCGCGTGCGGTCGGTTCGACCCGAACGGAATGTCCCTGGATGCGCGCTCGCCAACAGAGGTCGAGATCTTCCGAGAACGCCCTGAGTCGAGCGTCCCACCCCCGCAGGTCTCGGAACACCTCGTGACGGATCAGCATGCACGTCGACGTCACGTAGAAGACCTCGACCGACTGGTCGTGCTGACCGAGATCGATCTCGTTCGGTTCGAGTCCCTTGTAGGGGTAGCCGAGCCGATCGATCGCCATCCCGATCTCTTCGAGGCGATCGGGGTCGTCCCACGAAACGATCTTGGGCCCGACGATCGCAGCGGTCTCGTCGGCGAGCATGCGTCCGACCAAGCGTTCGAGCCCGTCGGGGTCGAGGGCCGCATCGTCGTGGATGAATAGAAGCAGGTCGACGTCGGTTTTCACGCGCGACATCGCCCAGTTGATCGCGCCGCCGAAGCCGAGCGGCCGCGGCGTCCGCACGAACCCCCACCGCCGGCGCTTCAGATGCCGTTTGGCGATCCGCTTCAGTGTGGGCCTCGAACGGGTGTCCGACGACGCGTCGTCGACGACCAACACATCCAGCTCCGGATAGGTCTGGTTGTTGAGCCCGACTATGCAGTCGCGGAACCACTGGCGGCCGTTGTGGGTGACGACGATCGCGAGGACGCGAGGGATGCCACCCGGCCGCGCATCGGCGGCGCGCGGCTGTGTAGTCGATGTTCGAGCGGTCATGGTCGCGGCTGGCTACGAACGGACCGGCGCGCCGTACAGCGTCGTCCGTTGCCGCGGGATCCTCCCGATCGATCGGACCGATCTCTCGATGTCGGCGACCGAGATCTCCTGCCCGTGGGACGCACCGGCGGCCCGCGAGATGTTCTCGTTCATGAGAGTCCCACCCAGATCGTTGGCTCCAACCTGCAAGGCGAGCTTCGCTCCCTCGAGTCCCATCTTCACCCACGACACCTGGATGTTCCGGATGTACGGATGGAGGGCGATCCGAGCCACCGCGTGCATCTTCAACGCCTCGTCGAAGGTCGGGCCTCTCCGGGAGCGCCCCTGGAGGTAGATCGGCGCGCCCATGTGGACGAACGGGAGTGGAACGAACTCGAAGAGCCCCTCGCCTCCCTCACCGGCGATCTCCTTGTGGAGGTCCCTGACGACGGCGAGGTGGCGGGCCCAACTGGGTGGTCCCTCCACCGTTCCGAACATGATCGTCGCGTTCGATCGCAGACCCAGCTGGTGCGCGATCCGATGCACCTCGCACCACTGCGCGGTGTCGATCTTGTCGGGGCAGATGATGGCGCGGATCTCGTCATCGAGGACCTCGGCGGCCGTCCCCGGCAACGTCGCCAGACCCGCGTCGCGAAGTATCTCGAGGAAGCGGCGGACCTCCAGGCCCGACGCCTCCGCTCCTTGCCACACCTCGAGAGCCGTGAAGGCATGGACGTGCATGCCGGGGACCTGCGCTTTGACCGCCTCGAGGTACTCGCGGTAGTTGTCGCCGGTGAACGAGTGATGGATGCCACCCTGCATGCAAACCTCGGTGGCACCGAGATCCCAAGCTTCCTGCGCGCGGTCAGCGACTTCTTCGGGACTCAACAGGTACGGCTCGCCGCGCAGGTTGAGCGACTTCGGGCCTTTCG
>DASSMG010000264.1:0-10828 GCA_035688995.1 Actinomycetota bacterium | reverse complement strand
GATCAGATCGACGGCACGCTGTTGTCGAGCGTTGAGAGCGAGCACGGTTACTTGCGCAGGCGGCGACACAACTTCCGGTGGAAGTTTGGCGAGAGCCGGCACGTCCGTCCCCAATAGCAATGCAAGCGCGCACGAAGCGACCCCAAGACGTTGAACGGTGTTCCTCGACGGATGCGCGCGCATCGCGTGAGGCTACCGAAGGCTTCGTACTATCCGGCGATGGAGAGCTACGACGTTCTCGTGATCGGGGGAGGGCCTGCAGGTCTTGCAGCGGGCCTGTGGCTCGGCCGGTACCGCCGCAAGACGCTCATCTCCGATGCCGGCGAGCAACGCAACCTCGCCGCACTTCGATCACACGGATATCTCGCTTTCGACGGATCGTCCCCGCAGGAGCTGCTCGCGCGTGCGGATGCCGATGTCGCCCGCTATCCCACCGTCCACCGGCGGAATGACCGGGTAATCGAGCTCGCCGCCGTCGGAAACGGTTTCGTTGCAAACATCGGTGATGATGAAGTCACTGCCAAGCGCGTCGTGCTGACGACCGGAGTGCAAGACGTGGTTCCCGAGGTGGCGGGATTCGACGAGCTTTATGGGCGCTCGATCTTCCATTGCTCCTGCTGCGACGGATACGAATCTCGCGACATGTCGGTCGTAGCGATCGGATGGGGCGAGCACGTAGCCGGCTTCGCGCTGGATCTTCTCGAATGGGGAGCCCACGTCACACTGATCACGGACGGGCAGACATTCGATGGAGATGCCGACGCGCGTCTCGCTCTCGCTCGTCATGACATCGAGATCATCGAGGACACCGTGGACTGCTTCGCGATCGAAGACGGCCGCATGAGAGGTGTGCGGCTCGTCTCGGGCCGCGAGGTGACGGCGGAACGAGCGTTCTTCTCGATCGCGCACAGACCGCGCACCGATCTGGCGGTCGCTCTCGGATGCGAGACCGATGACCAGGGTTATCTACGCGTCGGTCCCCACGGTGAGACAACGGTGGAAGGTGTCTATGCCGCGGGAGACGTGACTCCCGGGGAACAACTCGTCCTTACCGCCGCGTCGACGGGTGCCGTCGCAGGGATCGCGTGCGCGTTGTCCCTTCGCGGCGAGACGACGGTTGCCGGAGTCCCCGATCCGGGACCCGATCCGGAAGAGGAACTAGCTCAATAAGAGCTCGGCGACCTGCACGGTGTTTAGCGCGGCACCCTTCCTCAAGTTGTCGGCGACACAGAAGAACGCGAGCGAGGTGGCGTCCCATGGGTCCTGCCGGATGCGTCCCACGTAACAGGGGTCGGTACCCGCGGCCTCGAGCGGGGTCGGGTAGATCGCGTTGGCCGGGTCGTCCCTGACCTCGACGCCGTCTGCCCGAGACAGCACCTCCCGAGCGGTATCGGGAGTGATGGGGTCCCGGAAGGTGGCGTGCACCGCGACCCCATGACCGATCATCACGGGAACGCGAACGCAGGTCGCCGTCGCACGCAGCTCGGGCAGCCCCATGATCTTGCGGGTCTCGAAGCACAACTTGAGCTCTTCGCTGGTGTAGCCGCCATCGCGCAGCGACCCGCATCGAGGGATCACGTTCATCGCTATCGGTTGGCTGAAGGTGGGACCTCCGTCGAGCACATCGCGCGCCAATCCGTCTCTCACGACGTCGGGCTGCTTTACGGCGAGCTCCGTCTGATCCCACAGTTCGTCGACCCCGGGTTTCCCGCTGCCCGACGCGGCCTGATAACTCGCCAGGATCAGCCGCTCGACGTGAGCCACTCGATGTAGCGCTGCGAGGGGAACGACCATCGCCAGCGTCGTGCAGTTGGGGCTCGCGATGATCCCGAGCGGACGGTTGTCGATGTCGCCGGGGTTGACCTCGGGGACCACCAGCGGGACCTCGTCGTGCATGCGCCACGCGGCGGAGTTGTCGACCACGGTCGCGCCGCGCTCGACCGCGACGGGGGCCCACTCAGTGGAGACCTCGTCCGGCACGTCGAAGAGGGCAAGATCGCCGGGGCTGAAGACGTCGGCCCCCAGGGCTTCCACGACGAGCGTTCGACCCGCGAAGTCGAGACGTCGCCCGGCGGAGCGCTCGGACGCGACCGCGACGATCTCGAGATCGTTGTGCCCTCGCTGTTCGAGGATCCGGCCGATGTGCGTTCCCACCGCACCCGTTGCACCGACGACGACGATCCTCACGGTGCAACCCCGCGATCCGGTTGCAGGGACTCGATCTCGCCGGTAGCCGTGTTCGGATGCACCTCTCTGAACGCGACGTCGGTCGACAGCGCGAACCGGTCGTGCAGCGTTCGCACCGCCTGTTCGACCTCGGTCGCGCGGATGACGCAGGAGATCCGGATCGAAGACGTCGAGATGATCTCGATGTTGATGCCCGCGTCCGCCAGTGCATCGAACATCGTCGCGGCAACGCCGGGATTGGTCTTCATACCCGCACCTATGAGCGAAACCTTGGCGATGTCGCTGTCGGTGAGAACGTCTTCGGCCCCCACGGCAGAGGCGATGGTCTCCAACAACGATCCCGCTCGTGCCAGATCCTCTTTCGGGAGGGTGAAGAAGATGTCCGTGCGCCCGTCCGTCGACGCGTTCTGAACGATCATGTCGACGTTCACCTCGGCGTCGGCCAAAGGACGGAAGACGCGCGCCGCCACACCGGGTTGGTCGGGAACGCCCACGATGGTCACCTTTGCCTCCGAGGTGTCGTGTGCGATGCCCGAGATGATGGCTTGTTCCATGCGCTCGTCCTCCCTTCTCACCCACGTCCCTTCCTCCTGAGAGAAAGAAGAGCGAACGTGGATCAGGACGCCGTAATTACGAGCGTATTCGACCGAACGCAGCATCAATACTTTGGCGCCGCACGCGGACAGTTCCAACATCTCTTCGTACGAGACCGCATGCAGCTTGCGAGCGTCGGGAACGAGACGCGGATCGGCGGTGAAAACCCCTTCGACGTCGGTATAGATCTCGCATACGTCCGCCCCGAGGGCGGCTGCCAGAGCGACCGCAGTCGTATCGGATCCTCCGCGGCCCAGAGTGGTCACGTCGAAAGCCGTCGAAACGCCCTGGAACCCCGCGACGATCACGACCTTTCCGGCATCGAGGGCTTCGAGTACGCGCTTCGCCCTGATGTCGACGATCCGGGCCTTCCCGTGAACCGTGTCGGTGACGATGCCGGCCTGCGAGCCGGTGAAGGAGATCGCATCACACCCTCGCTCGATCATGGCCATCGACAACAACGCCATCGAGATCCGTTCCCCTGCCGACAGGAGCATGTCGAGTTCCCGGGCGTGAGGCGTCGGAGAGATCTGAGCCGCCAGATCGAGGAGCTCGTCGGTCGTGTGACCCATGGCCGAGACGACCACGCAGACCCGCTGTCCGGCGCGGACGCACCCGACGACGCGGTCGGCGACGGCCTCGATGCGGCCGGCATCGCCCACCGACGTCCCCCCGTATTTCTGAACCACTAGTGCCATATGGGATCAGGGTAGCCGTCGAGCCCGCCGGACCGCCGCCTTCGACGGGGCCGTTCAGCCGAGGTGAGGGAGGCGGGGGCGATCAAGCCCCGCAGTGCTTCTCCATGTGCTTATCGCTCTTCGGCTCGTCGCAGTCGTGACCGTGGTCCGGCTGCGGGTCCCCACCCTTGTGATCGGGGCCCTCCTCGGGGGGTTCCGGAGTGGGCGTGGGCTCCGGATCGACCACGGGCGGAGTGGGGTCCGGCTGTGGCTTGTGATCGCCGCCGCCGTCGCCGCCCTGGTCGGTACCGCCGTTACCTTCGGCCGGAGGGGGCTCGGGAGCAGTCGTGGTCCCCGGCGCGGCTTCGGTCGTGTCTCCCAGAACTGAGGTTTCCGGAGGAGCGTGACGTTCGTGCTTGGGCTCGGCGGGTTTCTTGTCGTCGTTGGCCGGGTGATCGTGAACGACCACCGGATCGGCTTCGTCTTCCTGGTGATGCACGACGGCGGGCTGCCGTTGGAACGATGAAGCACCTTGAGTAACGACGCTGGGAGTGAACACCGACGCGCCGAGAACGATGGCCGCACCGGTTGCGCCGGCAGCAGGCGTGAGACTTCCAACGCCGAGGCGGCGGAACCACAGCGCGATCTGACGCAACAAACGACTGGGTCCGCCCAACAGGATGAACAGTCCGGCCGCAACGGGAACCCGGGACGGCAGAGCGGAAACGAAAGCTTCGACGACCTCGGGGTCGAACTGCGTACCGACACCCGCGCGCAGTGCAACCACTGCGTCGTCCCGTCCCGAACTCGCGCGGTAGGGACGCGTCGAAGTGATCGCGTCGTATGCGTCGGCCACCGCGATGATGCGCGCGTACAGAGGGATGTCCGAGCCGGCGAGCCCGTCGGGATATCCGGTGCCGTCCCACTTCTCGTGGTGATGGCGAACCGCTGCGATGACGTCGGCGTTGCCGACACTCGAAACCATCCACGCGCCGACCACCGCATGTTCTTCGACGATGAGTCTCTCGTCGGGGGTGAGGGGGCCGGCTTTGCGAAGGATGCGGTCGGGAACGCGGATCTTGCCGACGTCGTGCAGCGACGCGGCCTTCCTCAGATCTTCCAGGTCGGCAGCCGCCAGTCCCATCGTGGCACCGGTCCGGTACGTGTGGCGTTCGACGCGCTGCGAGTGACCGTGGGTGTACGGGTCTTTGGATTCGAGAGCTGCGGTCAGGTCCTTCAGGACCTGCAGTTGCTGTTCGGGAGTGATGCGCACGTCGTCGATCGGAGTACCGGAACGGTCGAGTCCCAGGAGTCGAGCGCCGTGCGACAGCTCTTCCTCGGCGCGGCGACGACGCGCCCAACGCCACAACATCAGTTCCGAGAAAGCGACGTCGATCGATGCGGGTCGGCGCGACCACAGGCCGCTGCCGATCGCGATGACCGCGATCGCGAGAAGGACGCCGGCGAGGGTTGCGATCAGAACCGGCGGATCGGGATCGAGAACGTAGAGGAACGCAAGAACGAGAGCGATCGGAAGGACGACTACGGCCGCGGTCGCGCCGATGGCGTGCCAGAGGTAAGGCTTGACGCTTACGAAGCCTTCTTTATGTGCCACTGCTCATCCTTCGCCCGCTGCCAGAGTCTGCCATATTCGGCTACGCAGAGTCCTGGCATAACTACGCTTCGTCCTAGTTTACGGGGTCTTTCCCCGCCCTGCACGGGCCAAACCTTCCGGCCCGGTGGTCCCACGGCGAGAGCCGTTCGAGGTCCCGGAGCCCCCTGGGCCCCGCCTAGCCGGAGATCGGCCGGCGCCCGTCGAGGGCCCTGCCGAGGGTCACCTCGTCGGCATATTCGAGGTCGCCCCCGACCGGCAGACCACTCGCCAGGCGGGTCACTGTCATCCCCAGCGGCTGGAGGAGGCGGCCGAGGTACATCGCCGTCGCCTCGCCTTCGATGTTCGGATTGGTGGCGACGATGACCTCCCGGATGGTCTCGTCCCGAAGGCGTTCGAGCAATTCCGGGACGCGGAGGTCTTCGGGACCGATCCCCTCGATCGGCGAGATGGCCCCCTGGAGCACGTGGTACAGCCCCTGGTACTCCCGCGTGCGCTCGATCGCCACGATGTCGGGTGGCTCCTGAACCACGCAGATCATCGTTCGGTCGCGACGGTCGTCGCTGCAGTAGGTACAGATCTCGCCGTCGGCCACGTTGAAGCAGATCCGACAGAGGGTGACTTTGTCCTTCGCTTCGACGATCGCGTCGGCGAGGCGGCGCGCGTCCTGCGCCGTCGATTTCAAAAGGAAGAACGCAACACGTTGAGCGCTCTTCGGTCCGATGCCGGGAAGGCGCGCCAGCTCGTCGATGAGATCCTGTATGGGCCCGGCGAACATGAAGTGGGGATACGCCTCCGGATCAGGCTCCGGGCAAGCCGAGTCCGCCCATCCCACCGGCGATCGGCCCCAGGGTTTGTTCTTGCAGGTCGCGCGCTTTGGTCAGCGCGTCGTTGACGGCGGCCGTGATGGTGTCACCGATCATCTCGATGTCGTCGGGCTCGATGTCGTTCAGGAGCTCGGGATCGAGCGTCACGCTCTGGACATGTAGATCACCGGTCGCAACGACTTTGACCGCGCCCCCGCCTGCGGAGCCCTCCACTTCGACATCGGCGAGTTCCTCTTGGGCCTTCTGAACCTCGGCCGCCATCTTCTGTGCTTCACGCATCATCTTCTGAAGATCCTTCAACCTTCTCTCCCCACTTCCTCGACGACTTCGCCGCCCAGTCCTTGACGGACGAGTTCTATCGGATCGTCGGAATCCGTTGCCGTGGTGTCCTCGACTTCAGCCAGCGATTCGACGGGAGGCGCGACATGAGGCTCGCTGTCGTGGCCCCGTGCGACGAAACTGATCGGAACGCGGATCCCAAGTGCCGCGTGCAACGCGTCCGCGAGCAAGGAAGAGTTCTTTCCCTCCGACATCGTGTCGCGGTGGAATTCCGACTGAACCTCGACGGTGATGGTCTCGTCGAACGCGACGGGGCGCGACGGGTTGAGCAACGCCCCCACTCGCTTACTTCGTTTGTTCACCTCTTGCAGGGTGACATGCCACGCGTCGCGTACGTGCCCCAGACCGATCTCTCCGACGGGAGCCGGCGGAGCGGTTTCGGCGACCGGTTGCGGTGCCGGCGCGGCCTTGTCCTCTGGTTCGGCACGCGCGACCGCGTCGTTGCGAGCCGAGGGGGTACTGGCCGGCGCGGCCTTGCGCGGCCGCGCCGCGGTGGGGGTCGGAGTCTCGCTGGGCGGCCGGGTCTCGGTCGGGGTCGGACTCGGTGCCGGCGCGCGCTGCGGAGTTGATCGTGGAGCCGGTGCTTGCGCCGGCGGTGACGCGGCCGGTGCGTTATCGCTCTCGATCCCCAAGCGACGTTCGAGGCGTTCGATCCGACCCAGCAATCCGTTCGCCGACGGGTCCGTTTCCGGCGCGGCGGAGCGGACGAGTGCAACTTCGAGAAGCAAGCGGTGATTCGGCGCGTTGCGCATCTCGACGATCGCCTTGCCGAGAAGATCCAGGATCCGAACCACGTGACCCGGCGTGAATGCCTCCGCCTGCAACAGGAGCCCGGGACGGTCCTCAGTCGGTACGTCGAGCAGCACCTCGGCATCCGGTGCGCTCTTGAGAAGAAGAAGTGACCGAGCGTGCTCGAGACAATCCAGGGCGAGCTGACGCATGTCCGTTCCCTGAGCGACGAACGTCCCGATCGCCGAGAACACCTTGCCCACGTCGGCCGCGGCGATCGCATCGAACAGGTCGACCAGGAGGTCCTCACTGCGGCGACCGAGCAGAGTCTCGGCGTCGACCACCGAGACGTGGCCCCCGAAGCTTGCCAACTGGTCGAGGGTCGACAACGCGTCGCGAGCGCTCCCATCCGAACTCCGCGCGACGAGGGCGAGAGCGTCCGGCTCGATGTCGATGTTCTCGAGCTTCGCTATCTCACCCAGGTGCCGCTCGAGAACCTCGGCGGGGATGCGCCGGAAATCGAACCGCTGCGTACGCGAGACGATCGTCGGAAGCACTGCATGTGCCTCGGTCGTAGCCAGAACGAAGACTACGTGCGGCGGGGGTTCCTCGAGCGTCTTGAGCAGCGCGTTGAACGACGCGGTCGAGAGCATGTGGACCTCGTCGATGACGTAGATCTTGGTTCGGCCTCCCGCCGTGGCAAGCGACACCCCCGCGAGGATCTCCCGGGTGTCGTCGACCTTCGAGTGGGACGCTGCGTCCATCTCGATCACATCGAGGGACGAGCCCTCCGAAATGGCGACGCAGGAATCGCACACTCCACAAGGGGTCGGGGTCGGTCCCTTCTCGCAATTGAGTGCCTTGGCGAGCACGCGAGCGGTGCTGGTCTTGCCCGTCCCCCGCGGCCCGGTGAAGAGGTAGGAATGGGCGACGCGCCCGTCCCGGATCGCATTCCCGAGCGTGGTGGTGACGTGCTCCTGGCCGAGGATCTCCTCGAACGTCTGCGACCGATACTTGCGATACAGAGAGAGGTAAGCCATGTCGCCTCAGTCTAAGAGGGGGTTGTGTCACCGAACGAAGATCGAGCACGAAGGTTTTCGCGAGCCGGGGGTGGGTCCGGACCAAAACCCTGAGCCGGCGAACGAAGATCAAGCACGAAGGTTTTCGGCGAGCCGGGGGTGGGTCCGGAGCGAACCCTGAGCAGCTGGCGAACGAAGATCGAGCACGAACGGATTGCGAAGGGCGGCGGGGGGTCCGAAGCGACGTCTCAGAAACGGTTTGGAGGAGCGGAGCGGCCCCCCGCCGCCCGGAGCTCCGAATCGAGCGCAGAACAAGAGATGCCGTGCGGGCTCGTCCTGGACCTACGCGCAGCTGGCGCTTACTCGATAACCGGCTCCGGCCCGGCACTCCCGCGGCACTCCCGGGACACCGCTTAAGGCTGCTGCCTTCCGGCCCTGACCTGGTTCACGGCTCCGGGTCGCGCGGGACCCGACCTTCAACACCGGCCACCGAGGGCTGACCCGGTCGCACGACGGCCGCGGACGAGCGTTCGGTCCGGCGTATCGAGGGTTTCCGGTACAGGGGACCCCGAGCCCCCCACCTAGCACGGCCCGTCGAGCCTACGGCCCCCCGCCGAGTGGTCAATCGGCACCAACTATTGGGGCGGTTTGACCACTCGACGTGGGTGTGGCGGAGACGAAGGGATTTGAACCCTTGGATCCTCTCGGATCACACGATTTCCAGTCGTGCCGTTTCGGCCGCTCACGCACGTCTCCGCCGCGAATCTAATCGGCGATGGTGAAAGTCGTGGTCGTGGTCTCGCCGTTCGAAGTCAGGGTGGCCGTGTAGGTCTCGCCGGGCTTGAGCGGCCGGCGAGGGATGAGGAACGCGGCGTTGGCATCCCCGAGCTCGGTCTTCGCGTACTCCTCCTGAGAGGCCTTGTCGTTCGAGTAATTCGATGCGTCGACCTCGCACACGTCGAGTTCCCGACCGCTCGAATCGGTGAGCGAGTAGGACGTCACCTGTGGGTCGGACGGAAGCTGGAAGAGGATCGGGAGGCCGGCCGGAGGCTCGTAGCCCTCGCACGAGGACAGTGGGTTCGGCCATTCCCCACCGATGTAAGCGCGGAGCCTGACCGTCGTTCCGTCGCCGGGCCATACCACCGGCTCGGTGATCTCCGAGTCCGGGTTGCGTCCGCTACCGACGTCGAGTGCAGCCGCGGTCTTCATCCCCTTGTCGTCGTGTGCGATCGAGTACCCGACGGTTTCCAGATCGCTCCTCAGGATCCCGAGCGCGTGGAACGGCCCCGTCATCCAGAAGTCGATGAGGACGTGATCGGGAACCCGCCGCGGTGGGCCCCCGATCACGTTCGAGTTCTCGGCCGCGGTGTCCCCGCGTTCCGAGAAGTACGGCAGCGAAGGATCCTCGTGGTGCGACACCACGTTGTTGCGGACCATGTACCGGGCGTGGAGCGCATCGGCCGCGCTTAGAGCCGGATCTTCGGTTACCGGTGGGAGTCCGGCCTGAGCGCGGTAGCGATTGACCGCCGCCAACCAGGCCGGCGTGCCGGAACGTTCTGCGCCTGCAGCCGTGGAAGGTACGGCCGCAACCAGAACCAGGACGAGAGCTGCCAAACGCCGTCGCATGTCACCCATCGTGAGCTACGAGACGACGGCGCGATGTCGGCGACACGACAGAATGCGCAGCAACTTCGTATGGCGGTGGGGGTGGGATTTGAACCCACGGAGGGAGGTCCCTCACTCGCTTTCGAGGCGAGCCCGTTCGGCCGCTTCGGTACCCCACCCGGGCGTTCTCTGCGACCGGCTCCCCGCAGGGACCGCAAAGAACGGTTGGAGATTAGCGCCGACCGCGGAAGAACGAGCGCAGCAGCTCCGCAGATTCCTCCGCCAGCACTCCCGTCGTCAGCTCGACGCGGTGATTCAGGCGCGGGTCCTGGACGATGTTGTACAGCGAGTAAGCAGCTCCGGCCGCAGGATCCTGAGGGCCGTAAACGAGACGCTCGACCTGCGCGGCCACGATCGCTCCGGCACACATGGGGCACGGCTCGAGCGTCACGTACAGGGTCGAACCCGTCAGGCGACGGCGGCGCAGTGCCCGCGATGCCTCCTGTAAGCACAGCATCTCGGCGTGAGCGGTCGGGTCACCACGGAGTTCCCGCTCGTTCCTCGCCGCGGCGACCACCTCTCCGCCGTTGACCAAGAGGGCCCCCACAGGGACGTCGTCGTGTTCCACGGCGCGGATCGCTTCGGCCAACGCGAGGCGCATGAAGTCATCGTCGGCGGGGTTCAGTCGGCCGAACCTCGCTTCGCCTTCAGCCACTTGGTCGCGCTGTCACGTTTCTGCTTGAGCCAATCGAGCAGGTCTTTCGCCCAGTCGTACTCCCTCGCCAGCACCGCAAGACCGGCGATCACGAGCGGGATCGACCATGGCCCGGGGATCCACCCGATCAGCGCGGCAACCACGATCAGCGTGAGCCCCACCGTGGTCAGAACGAGCCGTCTCGTACCCGAGGCGAGCGTCCGCTTCTGATGCTTCACGTCGATCGATCCCTCCGTCTGGAAGGCGTCGGAGCTGAAGGGATCGCCCGCGACGAAGCTCTCGACCGGGTCGGGTGCGAAATCGTTGAACTTCTCGACGAAGTCGGCGACCTCCTCGGCCATCTTCGGCGTGTTTACCGTCAACGACACGAGGAACACCCGGTCGTCGGTCTTGATCCCGAGCAAGGGATCGTGCGTCCCTTCCTGCGCGATCCCCCACGTCCGGATCTCTTCCCAGGGGATCGGGCCGGTCCCGTCGGTACGGCCGCTCAAGTGGATGACGCAGTGCTTCTTCGTGAGGAAGAT
>DASSMG010000263.1:0-4438 GCA_035688995.1 Actinomycetota bacterium | reverse complement strand
GTATATCTGCCCCCGATCCATCCGATCGGCCGGGCGTTCCGTAAGGGCAAGAACAACACGCTAGAGGCGGGTCCGAAAGACGTCGGTGTGCCGTGGGCGATCGGAAGTGACGAGGGCGGCCACAAAGACGTCCATCCCGAGCTCGGAACGATCGAAGACTTCGACGAATTCGTTGCGCAGGCCTCTCGGCTCGGCCTCGAGGTGGCACTCGACTTCGCGATCCAATGCTCGCCCGACCATCCGTGGGTCACAGACCACCCGGAATGGTTCAACCACCGCCCCGACGGCACGATCAAGTACGCCGAGAACCCCCCGAAGAAGTACCAGGACATCTACCCGATCAACTTCGACACGTCCGATCGAGAAGGTCTGTGGACCGAGCTGAAGAGCGTCCTCGATCACTGGATCGCGCACGGCGTGAAGATCTTCCGCGTCGACAACCCGCACACGAAGAGCTTTGCGTTCTGGGAGTGGTGCATCAACGCGATCAAGGACGAGCATCCCGATGTGTTGTTCCTGGCCGAGGCCTTCACGCGCCCGAGAGTCATGCAGCACCTGGCCAAGCTCGGGTTCTCGCAGTCCTACACGTACTTCACTTGGCGCAACGCGAAGTGGGAGCTCGAGGAGTACATGACCGAGCTGACGCAGACCGAGATGCGCGACTACTTCCGTCCGAACTTCTTCGCCAACACGCCGGACATCCTGCACGAGTACCTGCAGCTTGGGGGCCCACCCGCGTTCAAGATCAGGCTCGTTCTAGCCGCGCTCCTGTCGCCGACGTACGGCATCTACTCGGGGTTCGAGCTGTTCGAGAACGTGCCGCTGCGCGAGGGCAGTGAGGAATACCTCGATTCCGAGAAGTACGAGCTGAAGCCGCGCGACTTCTCGCAGCCGGACTCACTCGGCGGATACATCACGAGGATCAACGAGATCCGGCAGAAACATCCCGCGCTCGCACAACTGACGAACCTTCACTTCCACACCGCCGACAAAGAGAACGTCATCGTGTTCTCCAAGACGGCCGCCGGTCACGACCCCATCGTCGTGGTGGTGAACCTGAACCCGTTCCACTGGGAGGAAGCGACCCTGTCCCTCGACCTCGGTGCGCTGGGGCTGTCCCACGACGAGCCCTTCGAGGTTCACGATCTGATCAGCGAGACCACTTACGTGTGGCACGGGCCGAGCAACTACGTACGACTAGACCCCCTGGCCGAGCCGGCCCACATCTTCCGCCTCCGCACCTAGATTCCGTCTAAGTCTCGTTTTCCGAGACAGATCCGGAATCAAAGGGCCCCCGCCTGGGGAGTTAGCCGGAGAGGGCGCTCGGGAAACGCGTCTCGAAGTCCAGGATCTTGACCGCGTCGGGGCGCACGGCGATGCGCCACATCGCCACATCCTCGGGCATCTGAGCGACCCACTCCTTGCCCCCCTCGGGACCGAAGTAGCGCTCTGCGGCGGCGGCGTATTCGGGCACGACCCCTCGATGCTCGCTCACGTCGGCCACGCCCCGGATCTGAAGGACCTTGTAGGGCCACTCGTTCGAGTCGATCGTGAGCGCCACCCGATCTCCCGTGCTCAACGCCTTCAGCTTCGGCGCCCCCGGTGGGGTCCCCATGACGACCTCGGTACCGTCCCAGTGGAACCAGATGGGCACGACGCGTGGAGTGCCGTCGCTCCAGTTGTAAGCGAGTCGCGCCGGGATTCGGGATGCCAGCATCTCCCGGGCTACCGGGTCTTCGAGTTGAGCTCGGATGTCGTCGGCCATTTAGCTCCCCCGTTCGAGTGATCGGATCGACACCTTACGCGGCGCTCCGGGAGGGTAACGGCGCCACCGCGTGGGTAACCTGAGCGCCTATGGCCGCGCTCGAGAACGATCCCCAGTGGTACAAGACCGCCGTCTTCTACGAGCTCTACGTCCGGTCGTTCTACGACAGCAACGCCGACGGCTACGGTGATTTCAAGGGCCTGACCGAGAAGCTCGACTACCTCGAGTGGCTCGGGATCGACTGCATCTGGCTCCTGCCGTTCTTCCAATCGCCTCTGCGAGACGGCGGCTACGACATCTCGGACTTCTATTCGATCCTGCCCGAGTACGGGAACCTCAACGACTTCATCGAGTTCATGGACCAGGCTCACAACCGCGGGATCAGGGTCGTTTCCGACATGGTCGTGAACCACACCTCCGATCAGCACCCGTGGTTCCAGGAGGCGCGCAAGCCCGACTCCGACAAGCGCGACTGGTACGTGTGGTCGGACGACCCCGAGCGCTACTCCGACGCGCGCGTCATCTTCATCGACTCGGAACAGTCGAACTGGACCTGGGACGAGGAAGCGGGCGCGTATTACTGGCACCGGTTCTTCCGCCACCAACCGGACCTCAACTTCGACAACGAAGAGGTCCAGGAGCAGATGCTCGCGGTGCTGCGTTTCTGGCTCGACCTCGGGCTCGACGGATTCCGGCTGGACGCGGTCCCCTATCTCTTCGAGCGCGAGGGAACGAACTGCGAGAACCTTCCCGAGACCCATGCCTTCCTGAAGCGGATCCGGCAAGAGGTCGACAAGGGCTACGAGAACATCGTGCTTCTCGCCGAGGCGAACCAGTGGCCGTCCGACGTCGTCGAGTACTTCGGTGACGGCGACGAATGCCACATGTGCTTCCACTTCCCGCTCATGCCGCGCATGTTTATGGCGGCCCGGCGTCAGGTTCGCTACCCCGTCGTCGAGATCCTCGAACGCACGCCCGACATCCCCGACGAATCCCAATGGGGCATCTTCCTGAGGAACCACGACGAATTGACGCTCGAGATGGTGACCGACGAAGAGCGCGACTACATGTACAACGAGTACGCGAAGGATCCGCGCATGAAGCTCAATCTCGGGATCCGACGCCGCCTCGCTCCCCTACTCGAGAACTCGGGCGACCAGATCCGCTTGTTCCACGCGATGTTGCTCTCGCTGCCGGGCACTCCGATCGTCTATTACGGCGACGAGATCCGGATGGGCGACAACATCTACCTCGGTGACAGGGACGGTGTCCGTACCCCGATGCAATGGACCGGCGACCGCAACGCGGGGTTCTCACGGTCCGACTTCGCGCAGCTTTACCTGCCGCCGCTCCTCGATCCCGTCTACGGGTACCAGGGCGTGAACGTCGAGGCTCAGCAACGCAACCAGAATTCGTTCCTGCAGTGGTTCCGGCGACTCCTCGCGGTTCGCAAACAACACCACGTGTTCGGGACCGGCTCGTTCGACGTCCTCCACCCCGATAACGCCGCGATATTCGCCTTCGTCAGGCGGCGTGGCGACGACATCATCCTGTGCGTGAATAATCTGTCGGGACGGTCCCAGGCGGCCGAGTTAGACCTGTCCGCCTATGAGGGTATGTATCCCGTCGAGCTGATGGGCCGGGAGCGCTTCCCCCGGATCGGCGAGCTCCCGTACCTGCTCACTTTCGGCCCCCATGCGTTCTATTGGTTCCAACTGATCCCCGAAGGCGCGGAGCTGGGGATGGGGGGCTAGGACAGGAGTCCACATGCAGATCGACACGATCCAGATAGCCGAGCGCCTTCCCGACCAGCGATGGTTCGGGTGGAAGGGCCGCGCCGTTACCTCGGTCGAGGTCCTCGACTCGGCCGTGATCGACGAGGGCGATCCCGCTCTCGTCATCGCGATCGTCGAGGTCACCCTCGAGGGAAGCGAGACACCGATCCTCTATCAACTGCCCCTGCTGGTCGACGCCGAGGGGAACTCGCGCGACGCGTTCGAGGACGTCGATCGGATGCGCGTATTCGGCCAACATCTCGCCACCGGTGCGTCGCTGCACGGCGAGCACGGCACCTTCCGGTTCGCGGGACCCGGCCTCGATCCGCTCGCGCCTCTGGGAACCGTTTCGGCGCGCACCATGGGGGCCGAGCAAACGAACACCTCGCTGGTACTCGACGAGGCGGCGATCATCAAGATCTTCCGGCGCGTCGATGTCGGCAACAATCCCGACCTCGAGTTGACGCGTGCTCTCACCGACGACGGGTTCGATCACATCCCCGCACACGTCGGCGAGCTCGTCTACGACGGCACGCACGACGACGAGGAGATCTCGATCGACCTGTGCCTGGCACAGCAGTACTTCTCGGACTCCGTCGAGGGTTGGTCGGAGACGCTGAAACGCCTCCACCAGCTCTACGACCAGATCGACGACGCCGACGTGCCGGAAGACATGCGCTTCCTTACCGAAGAGCGTGCCGGCGACATCCTGACCGCGGTCGAGGAGCTTGGTGGCGTCACCGCGTCGCTTCACGTTGCGCTGGCGCGTGAGGGGGCCGCGACGATGCCGGTGCTGGCGACGGCGCGGGAAGACGTCGACCCGGAACTCCTGCCGGAACCCATCACCGAACACGACCTGCGCACGTGGGCCAACGCGACGAAGGCGTCGTTCACTGCA
>DASSMG010000262.1:0-2066 GCA_035688995.1 Actinomycetota bacterium | reverse complement strand
GAACGAGTCCTTGCGCTTGATCTTCTCTCCCGAAAAGACGAACAGGTCGCATCCGCGCACCTCGATCCTCTGGCCCTCGTTCGTGGTTCCGCTCAGTGTCCACTCCGAGACACCGCGATCGTCGCTGTGCCAGTGCACATCCTCGCCATAGTGGACGTCCGGGATACCGATGAATCGCGCGGCTAGGCCTTCTTTCACTTCTACTTTGCCCCGGAAGCGCCGACCGTAGGGCGTTGGTCCGCGGGGGCTGTCGAATTCACAGTCATCGGTGAAGAAACTCATGATCGCGTCGATGTCGTGATCGTTGAACGCTTGGAGGAAGGCCTTCATCATTGCAAGCCGGTCGGCAGATTGCATCGCCATCGCTTACTCCTCGAACGGGACGGTGATTCATCATCCATTGACCGGTGATTCGGGTCCAGCCGCATCCACTACTTTGGTGCTTGCGCATGGCTCTCGGTAGAACCACGCAGCGCGAATACGACCGCTTGTTCGATGGTCATGGCCGCACCTTCATCCCATCTCGCCTGGAAAGCGTCGTCACCGAGGACACTCCGAGGCTCCATCAACCATCTTTCGAGGCGCCCGCGATCGGGAGGTTTCATCGGAAGCCCTGCGTCGATCCGGATCGAGTCGGCGGCGCCCGCCAAACGTGCGGCTTCGTCCGCACGTCCCCTGGCACCGGCCACGCCGGCCGAGACCTCCAGTGCTTCGGCGAGTCCGTCTTTGTCGCCGTATTCCGAGAAGGCGCGCAGAGCCTGCTTCGACAACTCCCCGGCCTCGTCGAGTTCCGTTAGCTCCAGGTGCGCGACCGCGAGATTGTTCGCATCGACCGCAACCGCCCACTCGTCGCCAAGTTTGCGGTCGAGAGCGAGTGCCGTTTCGAACAAATCCTTCGCGCGTTCGAAGTCCCCACGATCGATCGCGGTTATGCCGAGGTTCGAGGTCGAGGCGGAGAGGCCCGACCTTTCGTCCATCGCCGTTCTCAACTCGATGGCTCGCTCGAGACGGGTCTCCGCCGCATCGAGATCGCCGAGGGCTCGCAGTACGACGCCGAGGCTGTTGAGGCTCGCGGCTTCTCCGGCTTGGGAGCCGGACGCGCGGAAGCGATCCAGAGCTTCCTCGAAGAGACCGCGCGCCCGCTCGAGCTCTCCGGCGGATTCGACGAGCACCCCGAAACTCCTGAGCGCGCTGGCATGGAGCTCGGCCGGAGGGTCGTGGGCGACGGCCAGGGCCTGCTCGAACCACCCGATGCCCTCGACGGCGTGCCCGTGGCGGTACCAGAACCTCCCCAACGCGGTCGCGAGCCGTAGCGGCTGGGTCCCGGGGCGATCGGAATGGTGCACCCACCAGTCGAGCGCGGTTCTGAAATTGTCCATGTCGCGATCGAGAGCGTGATCTCGATCGCCTGCCAGAGATTCAGCGAGTTGCAGGTAGTAGGACGCATGCCGCTCGTGGGGGGAGTCACCGTGTTCGGCTGCGAGGAGCTCCCGCGCGTAGGTTCGGATCGTTTGCAGCATCGAGAACCGGGCCCGTCCGCCAACGTCGCTGCGCCGGATCAAGCTGTGTTCCACCAACTTCGTCAGACAGTCGAGCGGGTCGGTGTCGACGTCGATGACCGCTTCGACCGCACCGAGGTCGGCGCCTCCTTCGAACACCGAGAAAGCTCGGAAGAATGCCTGGTCGGTCGGACTCAGAAGTTCGTAGCTCCAGTCGAGCGCCGCTCGGAGGGTTTGGTGCCGGCTCGGTGCATCCCGAGAACCCCCGGTCAGCAACTTCAACCCGTCCTTCAGACGAGTCACGATCTCGTCGAGTGACAGCAGCCGCGTTCGCGCCGCGGCAAGCTCGAGTGCAAGCGGCAGACCGTCGAGTAGCCGGCATATCTCGCCGATTGCCCCGGCATTGTCGTTGTTTACCTCGAAGTCGGGACGTGCTGCAGACGCGCGGCGGACGAACAACTGCGCCGCATCCGAGCTCAGTACCGAGGCGACCGTTTCGTCCGAGGGAAGACCGAGCGGAGTCAATGGGAACTCGTGCTCCCCGCGGATCCGCAGGACCACTTGGCT
>DASSMG010000261.1:0-6134 GCA_035688995.1 Actinomycetota bacterium | reverse complement strand
AGCCAAGTTCTCCGCGGATGGCGGCGACATCGTCGAGCGAGTGAGGATCGAAACCCGTGATGTATCCCGAGAACCCGTAGTGCTCGAACCAGATCTTCTGGTAACCCGAAACGCGATCAGTCTCGAGGAAATCCATCGCGGCGCGCCATTTCTCGATGAAGGGAGTGTCGTCCGCGTATAGGGCACGTTGCCGTTCGATCAAGCGATCCGTGAACCGCTCGAGGACCTGCACGAATAGCTCTTCCATGGACCCGAAGTAGTAGTGAACCAAGCCGTGGTTCAGGACCGCCTCGTCCGCCAGTCAGCGGGTGCCTATCGCCGCGTGGCCCTCCGATATCAAGAGCCGCTCGGCGGCATCCAGCAAGCCGGCCGGAGCCGGCACGGTCAAGCCTCTTTCCCTCACGGGACGCGGGCGGAGACGAGAACCCGGCGCAGCAGACCGTCTCGAATACCCGTGATGATGCGGGCCCGAGACCCCTGCCGCTCTTCCCACTCGGGTTCTCCAAGCACCTCCTTTACTCCCGACTCGTGGCGTGAGAACTCGCTCGACCATGCTCGGGCGGTATCCAGGAATGACGGAGTCACGTCGGTTACGTCGATCTCAACGAACCCGGCCCTCTCCATTAGTACGTCGTCGGGGGCCGTTGCTTCGACGGCGGGCGGACCAAGCCGGATCGCCTCGCGCCGCCGTGCGTCATCGAGCCCGGCCGCCGCGACGATCGTCGTGTAAGCGATGGAGCCACCGCTGCGGAGTAGACGTCTGCAGGCCCTCAGCACGGAGAGCTTAGGTTGCAGTCAACAGAGCACATCGCTGTGGCACAACGCGTCGAACGACCGATCGCGGAACGGAAGCCATCGGGCCGACGACACGACGGCGCCGAGTGTCGCGACCTGTTCTTGGTGGGCCCGAGTGAGTCCATGCCGTAGGCCCTCGATCGGCAGATCGGTGAGAACCACCTCGCAACCGGTCTTCTTGGCGAGATACAAGCCCGGCCATCCTCGACCGGTGCCCACGTCGAGCAACCTCTTCGATGCATCTAACCGAAGACGTTCGGCCAGCTCGTTTGCTTCCCTGACGGTCGTGTATCCGTTCGCGCCCCAGTCGGCACCGATAACGGCGCGCTCGATCGCGTCGAGAACGTCCCGGTGACCGATCGCGTACCGTTCACCGAACTCGGCTCTCTTCTCCCGTTCGTACTTGCTCGAGCCTCGTTCCACCTAAGCAGTAGCCTCCAACGTCACGTACGAGTTGACCAATTCCCGGGCGATGTTCGAAACGTCCATCCAGAATCGCTTGTTCTCGGGATCCCCCGGCACGAACAGATGGTCGTACTTGACTCGGTCGTCACCGCGTGGGATCCGCTCCACCGCGGCCGCGGCGAATTCCTGGAGCTGCCGCGCGCTGGCCAGGCGGTCCGACACGGCGATGTAATAGAGGCCCAGCTTCTCTACCTCCTGGATGTCGTGTCCGATCTCGGAACCGGCCGAATGTAGGTGACTCAGCGCCACGAGGACCCTGTCCCCGAATCCCAATGGAGCGATCGTGAATTGGTTCGGACTCGGCACCCGACTCAAGACATCGGGCCCTTTGGGTCGGGTGTTGATCCGCTGCTTCATCCCCTCGAGGCTGAATCCCGAGCTACCGGCCAGAACGATGACCACGTGCGCGGTGCCGCTGAGATTCGCGTCCAGATGCGGCATCAGCACCTCGTACGGCCACGGCTCGGACGAGTGAGCGTCGATCTCATCCACCAGGATGAGCGTCGGTTTGGGACCGGCGACGGCATCTCTCAGTGCGAACTCGAAACCGGGCTGATCCAGCTTCGCCAGGTTGATCTCGTGATACGCGACCTCCGATCCCAGGGCCTCCGCGATCTGCTCTACGAAGAAGGTCTTTCCACTTCCCGGCGCCGCCCAGACGAGATGGTTCTCGCGATGGTGAGAGCGATGCTCGAGGCCGCTGACGATCCGATTGCGTGCATCTTTGAGCTCGTTCAGAACCGCGGGGTCGAAGCGCGTGTATCTACCGACCACCCGATAACGCGATAGGCGGACGACGTCGAGCTCGGCAATGAGGGGATAGTTCCAGTAAGGACTCGCCTTGCCTGCCTCTTTGAGCGCTTGGTGGTACTCCTCGACGTAGCCCTTTCCCCGCTCGAGGTAGTCGTTCGAAAGACGCTCGCGGAAGAGCGGACCCGAAAAGATCCCCAACCACGTCGAGATGGGCAGGATGTAATCCTCGGCGGCGCTCGAATAGAGTGACCACCTCCTCACGTGTTCTTCCGACCGGAAGAGGTTCATGCGGCTTCAGTTGAAAGCGCCTGACCCCTCGCGCCACTGAACGAACGGTGAGAGTTGGTAGCCCACTGCCGTTTCCGGGTCGATGGAGACGATCTCTTCGTCACGCATCTTTACGGTCACTTGTTCGCCGCAGTCGAGACAAGGCGTCGTGACGGTCACTTCCTGACCTGGAAAGAGCCAGCGCACGGCCAGCGCTTCCATCCCTCACAATCCGAACCACTTCTCTTCACCTTCGACCGCTATGCGGACGTGCGTCGGCACATTCGAGAAGGGCCCCCACGCCTCGACGTAGTCGGTGTCGTGGCTCAACCAGCAGGTGGAGGCGGGCGCCGCCGCTGCCGCTTCGCGCTGCAGAACACGCGCTTGTTCGATGTCGATCCCGAGTTCCCCGGCGAGCTCCACGTAATGCGGAGCGCGTCCGTGGGCTACGAAATGCGAAAGGACCGCGGTGTAAGCCCGTTGAGCCCGGTCGTCTTCCGTGGTCTCTCCTCCGTCCCGACTGCGTCCAACACACAATATTTCGAAAGGGCTTCGCGCCTACGGCGGACGGAAGCGTTCGGGACTCCCTGTCTATGCTCACTCCGTGGCGGACCACGAGCACGACCCCGGTATCAGGCTGGCCGAACTCGTGGCGGCTTTTTCCTTGGCCACCGATCTCGGCCTCGGCCTCCCGATGGAACACGTTCTGCGGTCCTGGCTCATCGCCGATCGCTTGGCCGATCGGGTCGGACTTGGAGATGAAGCCCGGGAGTCCCTTTATTACGTCGTTACCCTCGCTTGGGTCGGCTGCGTCGCCGACACGCCGGAGGTCGCGGCGTGGTTCGGTGACGACATCGCCTACCGACGAGACAGCTTCGGTATCGACCGTACGGGGATGCCGATGATGACCTATTCGCTGCGTCGGGCCGGGGCGGGTGGCTCGGCCATGGATCGACTGCGGCTGGGAACGGCCCTTGTAGTGAAAGCCGGCGCCCCCCTCGTTCAGGGATTCATATCTCACTGCGTCACCACCGGACGGCTGGCAGAACGCCTTGGGCTCGGCGACGAGGTGAACGATCAGCTTCAGCACGTTTTCACGAGGTGGGACGGCAAAGGCGTGCCGGCGGACGTGGAGGGTGAGCAGATCGCCCTGCCGGTGCGTCTGTTCCACCTCGCCGACACCGTTGAGGTATTGCATCGAGCAGGCGGGATCGACGCGGCTGTAGAACTCGCACGTTCGTGGCGCGGCGGTCAGTTCGACCCTGCCATTGTCGACGTGTTCTGTTCATCCGCGACCGAGGTGCTCGCCGACCTCGACGTCACCGACTGGGGCGCGCTTATCGATCGCGAACCTCACCTACAGAGGCGACTTGGCGGCGACGAGCTCGACCGCGCCCTCGAGACGTTTGCCGATTTCACCGATCTTCGGTCGCCGCCGCGCGCCGGTCATTCGCGCGCGGTCGCGGACCTCGCGGCCCGCGCGGCGGAGCTATGTGGCCTAACGGACGGTGAAGTGACCAGACTTCGCCGCGGTGCCCTGCTGCACGACGTCGGGATGCACGGGCTCCCCGCCACGATCCTCGACAAGCCGGGACCACTGACGGCAGCCGAGACCGAGCGCATGAGGATGCATTCCTATTACACCGAACGAATGCTGGCGCGGCCCCCGGCGCTCGCCGACATAGGCGCCGTCGCCTCGCTTGCCAACGAACGCCTGGACGGCTCCGGTTATCACCGGGGACTCTCGAGTGGGGCTATCCCGATGGTGGGCCGGATCCTTGCAGTGGCCGACTCGTTCCAGGCGATGACCGAGCCGCGGCCACACCGAGCTGCGTTCTCGGCCAAGGCGGCCGCCGCTCAGCTAACCGCCGAGGTTCGTGACGGGCGGCTTGCCGGTGATGCTGTCGACGCGGTGCTGAATGCGGCGGGCCAGAGACGGGGCAAACGGCGGAGCGGACCGGCGGGTCTCACCCCGCGCGAGCTGGAGGTGCTGATCCTGATCGCTCGCGGAGCGTCCACCAAACAGGTCGCCAGGATGCTGGGAATCACGAACAAGACCGCGGGGACGCACATCGAACGCATCTACACGAAGATCGGTGCCTCGACGCGCTCGACTGCAACGCTCTTCGCGATGCAGCACGGTCTCCTCGAGTCGCTCGAACCCGTCGACGTCTAGGCCACAACCCGCCCCAATCTGTAGGGCGAATTCCGGATGTTCGCGCCCGGCGCGCTCCATATCGTGCCCTTAGTTGGCAGACCGAGGAGGAGCGCATCGTGGAAAGCACCCTCACCGCCGGTACCGAAGTCACAACGATCGCCGAGACGCCGGACGCTACGGACGGGCCTAGCGACGCGGTCCGTCGGCTGCTCGGCGCCATCGCGGCTCAGGACTACAAGGCAACATTCGCCGCACTCGCCCCTGGGGT
Source organism: Actinomycetota bacterium (assembly GCA_035688995.1). Taxonomy (GTDB): domain Bacteria; phylum Actinomycetota; class CADDZG01; order CADDZG01; family WHSQ01; genus DASSMG01. The sequence goes on along the minus strand of DASSMG010000261.1, from coordinate 1,428 downwards.
TCGCTTCCGCTACCTGATCCCGTCCGGTCCGAGCGAGGTCCACGGTGCGGCCGATGCCTCGGCCAAGTTCCATCAGTGGTTCGGCGATGCCGACGAAGTGACGGTCGAGGCGCTTCACATCGAGCCGGTGTCCGATCGTATGTCGGCCCGCTACCGCTTTCTGGTTCGCACGGAGGAGTTATGGGAGGTGATCGAACAACACGCATTCATAGATGTCGACCAAGACCTGAGGATCGAGACGATCGATCTTGTCTGCTCCGGATTCCGACCGAGCCCCCAAGCGGGCACGGACAGCACCAGCACCACGCACCGCTTTGACGCCGGCGATCTCGGTTGTGCGGATGGACTCGCGCAAGAGTTTCGCCGCCGCATCCTCGCCATCCCGGTGGGCGACGCGCTGGCCGTTCAGACGACGGATCCAGCCGCGAAGGAGGACCTGCCACCGCTCGCTCGCATGATGGGACACCAGATCCGTTCGATCGAGACGCCCGGCAACGGGCGACTCCTTATCACCGTGGAGAGAAGACGATGAACGACACACTTATCTTCAACTGCACCCATGGCAAGGACGACGCCGAGCGCGCAACGCTTCCGTTCGTCGCCGCGAACATCGCCGCAACCGCCGGCCAGGACGCGGTCGTGCTGTGCACCATCGACGCGGTGTGGCTGGGGACCGAAGGTGGAACCGAGGGCGTTACGTCGGAGGGTTTGCCGGCATTAGGCGACCTCTACACCGAGTTCGTCGAGAACGGTGGCCGCGTGTGGCTGTGCGGCGCATGCACCAAGCCGCGTGGGATCACCGAGGATCAGGTCGCCAAGGGAGCTGTGATCGTCGGAGCGGCGAAGGTGGTCGAGGAAGTCGTTGCGGGGGCCAAGACGGTCGCTTTCGCCTAAGTACTCAGGTGGTTCGGATCCGACACCGTGGGCGGTGACGGGTTCGAACCGCCGACCCCTGCGTTGTAAGCGCAGTGCTCTTCCACTGAGCTAACCGCCCGTGACGTGCATTCTCCCTGGTCAGCGCGCATCTGCAACTCGCACCGTTGGAAGCTGAGACACCGCAGGACGCGCGGAGGACGCGTTCGGCTCGGCATCGCCGAACATCGGTTCGCCGTAGATCTCGCCCCCGAGCTTCGCCACGCGGTCGCGCTGGTGGTCCTCGAACAAGTGGCCGTAGACGCTGTGCAGCATCGTCGACGACGTCCACCCCATGCGGACGACGATCTCGTGCTCCGTCCATCCCTGGCGGATGAGCATCGCGACGTGACTGTGTCGGAGTTCGTGCGGAGTGACGGCCCCCAGGCCGGAAGCCTCAACCGCCGGGTTCCAGAAACGCGGCCGGAAGCTGTGATAGCGGAGGAAGCCCCCGCGCGGGGCCTCGAACACGAACTCCCCCGCCGCCTCGTCGCGCTCGGCCCTCAAGAGATTGCT
>DASSMG010000260.1:0-2596 GCA_035688995.1 Actinomycetota bacterium | reverse complement strand
ACCTCGGCTACTGGCTTCGCAGCGACCTCGCGGGCCGCGGTCTCACCACCGAAGCGGCCGCCGCGGTGGTCGACTTCGCTTACTCGGCCACGGGCACTCATCGGATCGAGATCTGTGCGGCGACCGAGAACCGGCCGAGCTGGCGCATCGCCGAGAAACTGGGCTTCGAGCGCGAGGGGATCCTGCGAGCGGGTTACTGGGTGGGGGATGCGTCACTCGACGTCTACATGTACTCGTTGTTGAAGACCGACCCGAGGCCGTGGGCGTCTGGAAGTAATTCCTAGGCGTCGACGCGAAGAGTTTTCGCTCGCGGGTGTTTATGGACGCGGCACTCGGGGTAACCCGCCCGCGATGGCACACGAGACGGTGCAGCCCGAGAACGAGGACATCCGGCTCGACCACCCCGCCGGCGAGCTCGAGAGTGCCGCTGCGATCAAAGCCCAAGGCGAGCGGCTCATCGCCGAAACCCGGTCGCTCACGTCGGACAGCAAGGCTCTCCTCGAGCGCCTCGACAGCCGCATCTCCTAGTTAGCCCTCCGCGGGGTTGTCGCCCCGCGATCTTGCGCACCCCGGCAGATTCCCTTCTCGCTTCCGTGGACCTGGCTCGCGCCCTTCGGGCGGCGTAGAATCACACCTCCGTAGTTACGTGAGGGTGATCCGAGAAAGGTCCCGCGAAATCCCACCCGAAACGAACGTACGTTCGATAATCGTCACACCCCCTCTCTAGGGTCCACCTAGACGAGGCCCCGGCAAGGGGCATGGGCGGCCCATGGCCGATCGACCGTAAGGAGGAACCAGGTGGCGACCCTGAGAGACCGCCGACCCGGCGTGACGGACACATCCGGCGACGAGAAGGGCCGGGCGGCTGCGCTCGACATGGCCCTGCAGCAGATCGAGAAGCAGCACGGCAAGGGCGCCATCATGCGCCTCGGCGAGGAGACCCACGGCAACGTCGCGGCGATCTCGACGGGGTCGCTCGCCCTCGATCTGTCGCTCGGTGTGGGCGGCTTGCCCCGGGGTCGGATCGTCGAGATCTACGGACCGGAGGGCAGCGGCAAGACGACCGTCTCGCTCCACGTCATCGCGGAGGCGCAGAAGGCGGGCGGCCTCGTGGCCTTCATCGACGCCGAGCATGCGCTCGACCCGACCTACGCGAAAGCGCTCGGGGTCGACATCGACAACCTGCTGTGCAGCCAGCCCGACACCGGCGAGCAAGCGCTTGAGATCGCCGACACGCTGGTTCGTTCCGGAGCGATGGACGTGATCGTCATCGACTCGGTTGCGGCACTCGTTCCGCGCGCCGAGATCGAAGGCGAGATGGGCGACAGTCACGTCGGTTTGCAGGCGCGACTGATGAGTCAGGCCTTGCGGAAACTCGCCGGGAACGTGAACCGCTCCAAGACGCTGCTTGTGTTCATCAACCAGATCCGCGAGAAGATCGGAGTCATGTTCGGGTCGCCCGAGACGACCCCCGGCGGGCGTGCGTTGAAGTTCTATTCGTCCGTCCGACTCGACGTGCGTCGCATCGACTCCCTGAAAGATGGGGCCGAGGTCGTCGGTTCCCGCGTGCGCGTCAAGGTGGTCAAGAACAAAGTGGCCGCGCCGTTCAAGCTCGCCGAGTTCGACATTCAGTATGGATCCGGTATCTCGAAAGAGGGAAGCCTGCTCGACGTCGCGATCGAACACGGCATCGTGCGCAAGTCGGGAGCCTGGTTCATCTACGGCGACGACCAGCTCGGTCAAGGCCGCGAGAACGCCAAGGCATTCCTCGCCGACAACCCCGACATCGCCACCGAGATCGAGCTCAAGATCAAAGACAAGCTCGGCCTCTTGGGCGGAGACGAGGAATCCGAGGCAGCCGAAGAGATCGTGGAGAACGCCGGCTGACGACCGCCGGTCACCGAGCCCGGGGAGCGATGGTGGACGCACGACGCAACGCCGAACGCACTGCATCGCTGCGGCTCGTCACGATCGACGCGGTCGATTTCAAAGAGGCGATGGAGAGGGCGGGCCGGATGCTCGCCCTCCGCGCCCGCAGCGAGCGCGAGGTCCGCGATCGTCTGAGAGAGGCCGAATTCGACGACGAAACGATCGACGCGGTCGTGGCCCGGCTCTACGAGCTCGACCTGCTCAACGACGAAGCGTTCGCGGTCCAGCTGATCGAGGAGCGCGCCACCAAGAAAGGTCTCGGCCCCCGGATGCTGCTGGCCGAGCTCGAGGCCAAAGGGGTCGACCGGGCTACCGCGGAGGCCGCTCTCGGCATCGCGGGGATCGACGAAGAGACCCAGGCGGTCGATCAGGCCCTGAAGCTCGTCCGCAAGGTCATCAACCGGCCGATCAAGCAACAGGCGGCGAAGCTTCAGCAGATGCTCGTCCGGCGGGGGTTCTCCTACGAGGCGGCGGCCGCCGGGGTCAAAGCGGTGCTACCTCCGGAAGGCTGGGACTGAGGCGGATCCCGCGCCCTACTTCTTCGGGCAGCGACGGTGGTGATAGAGGAGCTGCCCCGTCACTGCGTCCACGGCCGCGAATTCGGGGCAGCCGGAGCCGAGACCGTTGGCGCCGAGGACGACCTTCCATCGGGGCTGGTTCTTGATCC
>DASSMG010000259.1:0-4151 GCA_035688995.1 Actinomycetota bacterium | reverse complement strand
ACTCTTGATCACGCGGAAAGGGACGGCCAGGCGAGGCTCGACGATCGCCTCGATCACGTCGCCGGACACGCCCGATCCCCCCATCCCCAGAACCACGATCGAATCGACGCCGGTGGCGTCGGGCAGCCCTTCCGCCGCCATCCCGATCGTCCACGCCTCACGGCACTGGTCGGCGAAGCGCTCGACCGCGCCGAGAACGTCTTCGGAGTCGAGTTCGGAGATCCGTGCGAGATCGTCTAGGTCGACCATCACGCGTGTGGTTTCTCGGCCTCGTCGATCAACATCACGGGGATGTCGTCCCTCACTGGGTACCGGTAACCGCACTCGCCACGACACACGATGACCGATTCGGCCTCGATGTATTCGACGTCACCACGGCAGTTCGGACACGCAAGGATGTCGAGCAACTTCTGGTCTAGCCCCATGGCGCGACCCTACTCTCAGCCCCCGCGGATGACGGCAAGAACCTCATCGCGTTTCGCGGCCATCAACTCCTCCGTCCGCGCTTCGAGGTTCAGGCGCAGGAGAGGTTCCGTGTTCGAGGGTCGACAGTTGAACCACCAGTCGTCGTACTCCACGGTCAGCCCGTCGAGTCGATCCTGGCGCGCGTCTCCGTAACGCTCCGCCAGCTCCTCGATCTTGCCCTTCTGGTCGGTGACCTCCGAGTTGATCTCGCCGGAGTCGGAATAGCGCTCGTAGGGCTCGACCAACTTCGACAGTGGAAGGTTCGCCTCGCACAACGCTTCGAGCACGATGAGCGCGGCGATCATCCCCGAGTCGGCTCGGAAGTTGTTGCGGAAGTAGTAGTGACCGGAATGCTCCCCACCGAAGATCGCGCCGGAATCGGCCATCACTTCTTTGATGAACGAGTGGCCGACGCGCGTGCGGATCGGAGTGCCGCCGTTCTCCTCGATCACTTCGCGGACCGCCCACGAGCAGATCAGGTTGTAGATGATCTTCTCGCCGGGGAACTTCTTCAGCAGCCGCTCGGCGACCATCGCGGTCGTGGTCGACCCGGTCACCGGATCGGCGTTCTCGTCGATGAGGAACATGCGGTCGGCGTCTCCGTCGAACGCGATCCCGAGATCGCATCCCTGCTCGCGCACGACCTTCTGCAGGTCGACGATGTTCTCGGCTTCGATCGGGCTCGCGGGGTGATTCGGGAACGTGCCGTCGAGCTCGAAGAACAGCGGGACGACTTCGAAGGGAAGCGGCTCGAACACCATCGGCACGGTCTTGCCGGCCATCCCGTTACCGGCGTCGATCGCCACCTTCAACGATCGCAGGCCGCCGAGATCGATCAGGGAACGACAATGCTCGGCGTAGTCGCCGAGGATGTCGACGCGCTCGGGCTCGACCTCCGGCGCCGTTGCAGCGTCGTCGGCACTCTCGGCCGCGGCCCGGATGTCCGCCAACCCGCTGTCGGACCCGATCGGAGCCGCCTTGCGCCCGCACGGTTTGAACCCGTTGTAGCGCGCCGGGTTGTGCGACGCCGTGATCATCACGCCGGGTAGATCGAACTTCCCCGACGCGAAATAGAGCGCGTCGGTCGAGACCTCGCCGACGTCCATGACGGTGGCGCCGGCGGAGGCCGCCCCGCGGGTGAAGGCCGCGGCCAGCTCCGGAGACGAGACCCTCATGTCGCGTCCGAGCAGGATCCGGTCGGCCCCGGTGAAGCTCACGAGGCCCACCCCGATCCGGGCGGCGGCGTCGGCATCGAGCTGGTCGGGGACGACCCCGCGGACGTCGTAGGCCTTGAAGATGCTCTGAAGGTCCCTCGGCACGGGCGGCATCCTATGGCCCCACATCCGTTCACCTGCGTCACGGGCGTTGACTAAAAGCCCAGGTCACGGCACCATCTCCCCATGAGAGCGGAACTCCTGCCCGAGGCCGAGTGGCGCGAGCGCGCTGCGTGCCTCCCCTACCCGGCGATCCTGTTCTTCGGGGTCGACGACAACGAGGGGGCGGCCGAGCGGCATATGCGCGAGCAGGAGGCCAAGGAGGTTTGCGCCCGCTGCTCGGTCCAGAGCGAATGCCTCGAGTACGCGCTGACCACGCGCGAGCCGTACGGCATCTGGGGGGGCCTGACCGAGCTCGAGCGGAAATCCCGCCTCCAAGGCCGCTCCAACTAGCCGGTAGCGTCCGCCGTGCACCGAGCGCGGCCGTCTGTGTCCCGATCCTTGTCCCGCATCATCGCCCGTGCCCGAAGCCGCGGCCCCGCCGAGGTGGGTCGCACGATCGCTTCCCGCATCGCCTCCGAGATCTGGTCCGACGCGACCCTGGTGATGCTGAGGCGCGATGTCGGCCCGGATGTGCCGGATCGCGACGATCTCTTGTTCCGTCTCGCCGACGTGACCGACGCCGAGCGGTACGCCCGTGACGTCGGGACGGACTCGGCCGAAACGTTCCGCGCTAGGTTGGTCGATCCCCTCAGATGCGTGGTCGTGGAACGCGAGGGCCGGCTCGTGCACGCGTCGTGGATCACGACCGGCAGTGCGTGGACCGCAGAGCTCCGGCGGAACCTGACTCCCCCTCCCGGCGGCATCTACATCTTCGAGTCGTTCACCCGGGCCGACGCGCGCGGGCTGGGGATCTATCCGTTCGCGCTGAGGAACATCGTGGCCCTTGCCGCTGCCGAAGGGCTCGAGCACGCCTGGGTCGCGGTCGAGGACGACAACGCGCCCTCACTCAGAGCGGTCGGGAAGGCCGGTTTCGAGGAGGTGTTCAGGATCTCCTATCGACGTCGCTTCGGGGTGCTCCGGATCGAGACCCCGACCGGGTCGGCCTCCGAGATCGCCGTGAGCTTTATGTCCTGAAGGCCCGACGCGTCAGGGTTTGTGGGGATGGTTTTGTAGCAGCGGCTTCGCCATAATCGGGGGCGAGGGAGTTCCAGGTCCCACATTTTTGCGGGTGCTCGGCTGTCCAGAACCCGGTTAGCGCCGCGAGGTCGAGAGTGCGCTCTCGAGCTTGGGGTTGCTCCCGGCACGACCCCCTCAACTGGCACCTGTTGCCGGACGGTTTTGGGACACCGAGCGCCCGCTCATTCGCGTCCGGAACGGGAATCGTGGAACGGCGCGCTCGCGGCGCGGTTAGCGGCGAGCTTCGGCTTCGGTGGTGAGGTTCAGTACCTCGTCCAGCGCGATCGCATCACCGGCATGCACCCACCACTTCGCCTCGCAACGGCGGCATTGGTAGAAGCTCAGATCGTCGTCATCCTGAAGCTTGATGACGATGTTCGTCGTGTCGGTTCCGCCACACTGTTGGCAGCGCATCGTCCCTCCCCGGGAGTTGTTATCCGGATTGTGCCCTAAAGAGGACTTCGGATACATAGTTCCTGAGGGTGATTTTCGGCACCCGAACAGGGGCTAGTCCGGCTCGGTACCCTCCGGAGCCAGCGCGGCGATGACGTCGGCGGGCAACTCCCTTCCGACGTAGCGGGACCGGAGCTTCCCGTCCTCCCGGTAATAGGCGTACCAGTAAGGACCATGGGGACACTTGGTGCAGCCGGGTTTCCCGCAGCGGACGGCCTCACTCCGGTACGTCACGCCGTGCTCCGGATCCTCGGCCGGGGTACCCGCCTCGTCGCCCATGGCCACGAGGAGCCCGCGCGCGAGGATCAGCACTCGCCGAAGATCGTGCCGGTCGAGCCTTCGGATCTGCTGGATGAGACCTCGGTCCACGGAGCCGCCTTAGGTAATGGCTACCTAAGACCCTACAGAGAGGTGCCGAAGAAGAGCTGGCGCGTGCCGCTTGGTTCCAGCCGCGCCGGTTCGTCCGCCGTCGAGGTGACGTGCGAGACCTCGTCGTCGTCCAGGAAGAGAGGGGGCTCGGCGCGGAGGTCCTCCACGTACCACCCCCGGGGCGGGGTCAACCGCTCGGCGCAACCGGTGCACATCGCGTAGACGTGAGGGGAGAGTTGGCCGGGCTCGGGGTCGTGCAGGAGCACGCGGCGAGCTCCGTAGTCGTAGGCGAGCACCACGGATGCGTGTCCCGAACATCCGGGTTTGGAACAGTGACTCATGACGGAAAAGGCTAAGCCAGGGGAGCCCGCCGATCCGGGAATTAACGGCGTGTTGGTACGGCCTGTTTGGTGAGCACGAGAGCGGCTCCGCCCAGGGCGATCAAGACGTAAGCCAGCCCGAGCCAGGTCG
>DASSMG010000258.1:0-14003 GCA_035688995.1 Actinomycetota bacterium | reverse complement strand
CGAAGTACTCCGAGGCCGAGTGCCGCGAGAAGGACATGACCTACTCGCGCCCCCTCTTCGTCACGGCACGCTTCATGAACGCCCAGACGGGCGAGATCAAAGAGCAGACGGTCTTCATGGGTGACTTCCCGATGATGACCGAGAAGGGCACGTTCATCATCAACGGCACCGAACGAGTCGTCGTGTCGCAGCTCGTCCGCAGCCCGGGCGTCTACTTCGAGAAGTCGATCGACAAGACGTCCGACAAGGACATCTACTCCTGCAAGATCATCCCCGCGCGCGGTGCGTGGCTCGAATTCGAGACCGACAAGAAGGACATGGTCGGCGTCCGCGTCGACCGCAAGCGCCGCCAGAACGTGACCGTTCTCCTCAAGGCTCTCGGTTACGGCGACGACCAGGCGATCCTCGACATGTTCGACGGTGCCGAGTCCATCGCGCTCACCCTCGAGAAGGACCCGATCGCCACCGAGGAAGACGCGCTGATGGACATCTACCGGAAGCTGCGTCCCGGTGAGCCGCCCACGGTCGAGAGCGCCCGGGCGCTGCTCGACAACCTGTTCTTCAACGAGAAGCGGTACGACCTCGCGCGCGTCGGCCGTTACAAGCTCAACAAGAAGCTCGGCTTCAAGCACGACGAGAAGACGATCCAGGAGATGGGGACGGTGCTGCGCAACGAGGACATCGTTGCGACCATCAAGTACCTGGTCGAGCTGCACGCGCAGAACCCCGACTTCGAGACCGACGACATCGACAACTTCGCGAACCGGCGCATCCGGCCGGTCGGCGAGTTGATCCAGAACCAGATCCGCGTCGGGCTCTCCCGTATGGAGCGCGTCGTTCGCGAGCGCATGACCACGCAGGACGTCGAGGCGATCACGCCGCAGACACTGATCAACATCCGCCCGGTCGTTGCCTCGATCAAGGAGTTCTTCGGGTCGAGCCAGCTCAGCCAGTTCATGGACCAGACGAACCCGCTGGCCGGTCTGACGCACAAGCGTCGTCTCTCCGCGCTGGGCCCGGGTGGTCTGTCGCGCGAGCGCGCCGGTTTCGAGGTGCGTGACGTTCACTCGTCGCACTACGGCCGTATGTGCCCGATCGAGACGCCCGAAGGTCCGAACATCGGTCTTATCGGTTCGCTCTCGACCTACGCACGTCTCAACCGCTACGGGTTCATCGAAACCCCGTACCGCCGCGTGGTCGACGGCAAGGTCACGACGAAGATCGAATACCTCACCGCCGACGAAGAGAACCGGGCGATCATCGCCCAGGCGAACGTCGAGCTCGACGAGAGCGGCGGCTTCATCGAGGACCACGTCCTCGTCCGTGGCCGTCAGAACGAGATCGAGTACGTCGAGCCGGCCGAGGTCGACTACATGGACGTCTCACCGAAGCAGATCATCTCGGTGTCGGCGGCGTGCATCCCGTTCCTCGAGCACGACGACGCGAACCGTGCCCTCATGGGCGCCAACATGCAGCGTCAGGCGGTTCCACTCCTTCGTCCGCAGGCGCCCTTCGTCGGTACCGGGATCGAGCTGCGAGCCGCGGTCGACGCGGGTGACGTGATCGTCGCCGACTTCAATGGCGTCGTCGAGGAGGTCACGGCTGAGCGCATCGTCATCGCTCCGTCCGGCGGCACCGGAGAGCGCAAGATCTACAAGCTCGAGAAGTTCCGCCGTTCGAACCAGTCGACGTGCATCAACCAGCGCCCGATCGTCAAGCAGGGTCAGAAGGTCAAGAAGGGCGACATCCTCGCCGACGGTCCCTCGACCGACAACGGCGAGCTCGCTCTCGGCGCCAACCTGCTCGTCGCGTTCATGTCCTGGGAGGGCTACAACTTCGAGGACGCGATCATCCTCTCGGAGCGTCTCGTCAAAGACGACGTTCTCACCTCGATCCACATCGAGGAGTACGAGGTCGACGCGCGCGACACCAAGCTCGGCGCCGAAGAGATCACGCGCGACATCCCCAACGTCTCCGAAGAGGTCCTTGCCGACCTCGACGAGCGCGGGATCGTTCGCATCGGTGCCGACGTCGGCCCCGGCGACGTCCTCGTCGGAAAGGTAACCCCGAAAGGTGAGACCGAGCTGACTCCGGAGGAGCGACTCCTCCGGGCCATCTTCGGCGAGAAGGCACGCGAGGTTCGTGACACCTCGCTGAAGATGCCGCACGGTGAAGAGGGCAAGGTCATCGGGGTGCGCGAGTTCAGCCGCGACAACGGCGACGAGCTGTCGCCGGGTGTCAACGAGCTGGTACGTGTCTTCGTCGCACAGAAGCGCAAGATCTCGGAGGGCGACAAGCTCGCCGGACGCCACGGGAACAAAGGTGTCATCTCCAAGATCCTGCCGGAGCAGGACATGCCGTTCCTGCCGGACGGCACCCCCGTCGACATCATCCTGAACCCGCTCGGTGTCCCGTCCCGGATGAACCTCGGGCAGGTGCTCGAGACCCATCTGGGCTGGGCCGCGAAGCAACGATGGGACGACGGAGACGCCATGAGCTCCAACGGGAGCCCGGCCGCGCAACTGCCGGACTGGCGCCGCGAGGAGCCGACGTGGGTCGCCACCCCGGTGTTCGACGGCGCACGCGAGGACGAGATCCTCGGTGCCCTTCGGGATGTCGCCGCTCGCAAGACCGAGTACCCACTGGTCAACAACGTCGGTAAGGCCCAGCTCTACGACGGCCGCTCGGGTCAGCCGTACGACAACGAGATCACGGTCGGCTACATGTACATCCTGAAGCTGAGCCACCTCGTCGACGACAAGATCCACGCTCGCTCGACGGGTCCGTACTCGATGATCACGCAGCAGCCTCTCGGCGGGAAAGCGCAGTTCGGTGGTCAGCGTTTCGGCGAGATGGAGGTGTGGGCGCTCGAGGCTTACGGCGCCGCCTACTGCTTGCAGGAGCTACTGACGATCAAGTCCGACGACGTCCTCGGCCGCGTGAAGGTCTACGAGGCCATCGTCAAGGGCGAGAACATCCCCGAACCGGGGATCCCGGAGAGCTTCAAGGTGCTCATCAAAGAGATGCAATCGCTGTGCCTGAACGTCGAGGTCCTCTCGGCGGAAGGCGAAGAGATCGAGATGAAAGAGATCGACGAAGACATCTTCCGCACCGCGGAGGAGTTGGGGATCGATCTGTCCCGTCGTGAGCCGTCTTCGGTCGAGGAGGTCTGATCTAGTTGCTAGACGTTAACTACTTCGACGAACTGAGGATCGGTCTCGCAACCGGGGATCAGATCCGCGCGTGGTCGAACGGCGAGGTAAAGAAGCCGGAGACCATCAACTACAGGACTCTCAAGCCGGAGAAGGACGGGCTCTTCTGCGAGAAGATCTTCGGTCCCACGAAGGACTGGGAGTGCTACTGCGGTAAGTACAAGCGCGTTCGATTCAAGGGCATCATCTGCGAGCGCTGTGGTGTCGAGGTAACCCGCGCCAAGGTTCGCCGCGAGCGCATGGGCCACATCGAGCTCGCCGCTCCGGTCACCCACATCTGGTACTTCAAGGGCGTTCCGTCCCGGCTCGGGTACCTGCTCGACATCGCTCCGAAGGAGCTCGAGAAGGTCATCTACTTCGCAGCTTCGATCGTGACCGCGGTCGACGAGGACCGGCGCCACAAGGACCTCCCGCGGCTCGAGGAAGAGATCGGCAAGGAGATCGCCGAGATCGAGTCGCGCCGCGACCAGCGGATCGACGAGATCCTCAAGCAGCTCGAGGTCGACCTCGCCGAGATGGAGGAGCGCAAGGCTCGTAGCTCCGAGAAGAAGGCCAAGACGAATCAGGCCGAGCGCCAGCAGAAAGAAGTGCGCGAGCGCGCCGAGCGCGAGATCCTGCGCGTGCGCGACGCCTTCGACCTGTTCCGCGACATGTCCAAGAAGCAGATCGTGGACAACGAGGAACTGTGGCGGGAGCTGAAGGACCGCTACGAGGATTACTTCAAGGGCGGTATGGGGGCCCAAGCGGTCCAGGAACTGCTCGCGTCGCTCGACCTCGAGGCCGAGGCCGAGTTCCTCCGCGACCAGATCAAGACCGCCAAAGGCCAGAAGCGCCAGCGCGCGATCAAGCGGCTGAAGGTCGTCGCGCCGTTCACCGACACGACGAAGAAGAACTCCCCGATGGGGATGGTCCTCGACTGCGTGCCGGTCATCCCGCCGGACCTCCGTCCGATGGTGCAGCTCGACGGTGGACGTTTCGCAACCTCGGACCTGAACGACCTGTACCGGCGTGTGATCAACCGGAACAACCGTCTGAAGAGGCTGCTCGACCTCGGCGCTCCCGAGATCATCGTCAACAACGAGAAGCGCATGCTTCAGGAGGCCGTCGACGCGCTGTTCGACAACGGTCGTCGTGGTCGTCCGGTCACCGGACCGGGCAACCGTCCGCTGAAGTCGCTGTCCGACATGCTGAAAGGCAAGCAGGGCCGGTTCCGTCAGAACCTGCTCGGTAAGCGCGTCGACTACTCGGGCCGTTCGGTCATCGTCTCGGGCCCGAAGTTGAAGCTCCACCAGTGTGGTCTGCCGAAGCAGATGGCGCTCGAGCTCTTCAAGCCGTTCGTCATGAAGCGCCTCGTCGACCTCGGTCACGCGCAGAACATCAAGAGCGCGAAGCGGATGGTCGAGCGGTCGCGCAGCTACGTGTGGGACGTGCTCGAGGAGATCATCCACGAGCACCCCGTGCTGCTGAACCGTGCGCCGACGCTCCACCGTTTGGGTATCCAGGCGTTCGAGCCGGTGCTCGTCGAGGGCAAGGCGATCCAGATCCACCCGCTCGTCTGCGTGGCGTTCAACGCGGACTTCGACGGCGACCAGATGGCGGTACACGTGCCGCTTTCGTCCGAAGCGCAGGCCGAAGCGCGCCTGCTCATGCTGTCGGCACACAACGTGCTGTCCCCGGCGCACGGCGACCCGATCGTCACGCCGACCCAGGACATCGTCATCGGTAGCTACTACCTGACGGTTGCGCACGACGGTGAGCCCGGCGAGGGCCGCGTCTTCTCGGGTGCCACCGAGCTGCTCATGGCGTTCGACCACCGCGTCGTCGGCATCCACGCCAAGGTCAAGGTTCGTGGACTGAAGCGGTTCGAAGGTGAGTCCGAGGAGGACTTCCAGGCAAACCCGAACCGTCTGATGGAGACGACCGCGGGACGAGTGATCTTCAACTCGAGCTTCCCCGACTCGTTCCCGTTCCAGAACGACTCGGTGAAGAAGAAGGAGCTCGCCGCGCTGATGGACAGGTGCGCGCGTATCTACGACAAGAAGGAGCTCGCGGAGATCCTCGACGCGGTCAAGGACACCGGTTTCCGTTACGCATCGCGTGCCGGTGTGACGATCGGTCTCGAGGACGTCGCAACCCCTGCGGAGAAGCAGCAGATCATCGGCGAGCACGAGAAGCGGGCCGAGAAGGTCGAGTCGCAGTACCGCAAGGGTGTCATCACCGAGGACGAGCGTCGCCAGGAACTGATCGAGATCTGGACCGAGGCGTCGGACCGAGTTCGCGACGCCATGATCAAGAACTTCGACGACCTCAACCCGATCTGGATGATGGCGAACTCGGGAGCCCGAGGCAACATCCAGCAGATCCGTCAGATCGCCGGTATGCGCGGTCTCGTCGCGAACCCACGCGGTGAGATCATCCCGCGGCCGATCCGTGCGAACTTCCGTGAAGGTCTAACGGTGCTCGAGTACTTCATCTCGACGCACGGTGCTCGTAAAGGTTTGGCGGACACCGCTCTTAGGACCGCCGACTCCGGTTACCTGACCAGGCGTCTCGTGGACGTCTCGCAGGAAGTGTTGATCCGGGCCGAGGACTGCGGCACCGACCGCGGCATCGGGCTGGACATCAACGAGGAGCGTCCGCACCTCAAGCAGAAGCTGCTCTCACGGGTTCTGCTCGAAGACGCCATCACGCCGGACGGAACGACCGTGGCAAGCGCCGGCGACGTCATGACGCCGGAGCTCGTGAAGCAGATCGAAGAGTCGACCGTCGAGAAAGTGGTCGTTCGCTCCGCGCTGACGTGCGATGCACGTCACGGGGTCTGCCAGCTCTGCTACGGCGTGTCGCTCGCGACCGGTCAGATGGTCGAGATGGGTGAAGCGGTGGGGATCGTGGCCGCCCAGTCGATCGGTGAGCCGGGGACGCAGCTGACGATGCGTACGTTCCACACCGGTGGTGTTGCGGGTGAGGACATCACGCACGGTCTGCCTCGTGTGCAGGAGCTGTTCGAAGCCCGCACCCCGAAGGGGAAGGCCGAGATCGCCCGTGCGTCGGGCCGCGTCGAGATCAAGGAAGACGAGCGCACCCGTGCGATCGACCTGATCCCGGACGACGGTTCCGAGACCATCACCTACAAGGTGTCTCGTCGATCCCGCATGCGGATCCGGACGGGCGACACCGTCGAGGCCGGAGAGGCCCTCACCGAAGGGTCGAAGGACCCCGACGAGATCCTCGAGATCCTCGGGACCCGCGAGGTGCAGCTCTACCTCGTGAACGAGGTCCAGAGCGTGTACCGGAGCCAGGGTGTTCCGATCCACGACAAGCACATCGAGCTGATCGTCCGCCAGATGCTGCGGAAGGTCACGGTCATCGAGCCGGGCGACACGGAGTTCCTGCCCGGCGAGCTCGTGGACGCTCGCTCCTTCGCGGAGGCGAACGAGGGCGTCGTTTCGGGCGGCGGCGAGGCTGCGACGGCAAGGCCGATCCTCATGGGGATCACCAAGGCGTCGCTCGCGACCGAGTCGTGGCTGTCGGCGGCGAGCTTCCAGGAGACGACCCGTGTCCTGACCGAAGCGGCGATCCGGGGCAAGTCGGATCCGCTGCTCGGGCTCAAGGAGAACGTCATCATCGGGAAGCTGATCCCGGCCGGTACGGGCATGAGCCGGTACCGCAACATCCGGGTCATCACGACCGGCGAGGGCGCGATGTCCGACGAGGAGGCCCGGGCGATGTTCGGGCTCCCGCCGCGGCCCATCGAGGAGGGCGAGGCCGAGGAGGCCGCTCGCGAGCTCTTCGGTGGGATCAGCGCAGTCCCCGAACCGGGGGCCGACGGTGCCGAGGCAGACGGCTCGGGCGACGACTCCGAGGACGGCGACTACCTGTCCGAGCCGGCGGTTTCGGCCGAGGAGCAGGCCATCTCCACAGTCGAAGAGCCGGTAGCCGAAAGCAGCTAACTTTCGCAACTGAGCAACCGTCTGGAGCACATCTGGACGCGCGAAAAAACGGGCCCCGGGTCACACCGGGGCCCGTTCCCGTTTGACCGCCTGCGTCGCCCTGTTATCCTTGCCCGCTGCGCCCCGCAGGGGCGCAACCCGCGTCCGCTTCTGGGACGTCGGGACGCTACAGACCCGAGTTCGGTGAGCTTCGACAGGCCCGGTTGCCCCGGGAACCTTCGGAGTCTGGGTTCATCGCCGAACGACCGGCAGTCGAGGGGACACCCCGGTGCTCACCGGGCCCTATCTCTCGGCAAGATCGGATGAAAGGCGCCTCGAGCGCCACATAGAGGTGAGGTATGCGCGGCCCCCAGGGCCGTGCGCAGAGCGAATGCGGGGTACCCCGCTGGAGGAAGACGTTGCCAACTATTCAGCAGCTGGTCCGTCAGGGCCGGGAGTCCAAGAAGGAAAAGTCGAAGTCGCCGGCCCTCAAGGGGTCGCCGCAGCGACGCGGCGTCTGCACCCGCGTCTACACGACCACTCCCAAGAAGCCGAACTCCGCCCTCCGCAAGGTCGCTCGAGTGCGCCTCACCTCAGGAATCGAAGTCACCGCCTACATCCCCGGCATCGGCCACAACCTCCAGGAGCACTCGATCGTGCTCGTCCGTGGGGGCCGAGTGAAGGACCTGCCGGGCGTCCGCTACAAGATCATCCGCGGCTCCCTCGACACCGCCGGCGTCCGCGACCGCACCCAGTCCCGGTCCCGCTACGGCGCGAAGAAGGGCGGCGCCTGATGCCACGTAAAGGCCCCGCACCGAGGCGCGAGCTCCTGCCCGACCCGGTTCACGATTCGCTCCTCGTCACCCAGATCCAGAACCGACTGATGACCCGCGGCAAGCGCACGCTCGCCGAGGGCATCGTCTACGAGGCGCTGGCGAAGGTCGGCGAGCGGACCGGCAAGGACCCGCTCCCCGTGCTGAAGAAGGCGATCGACAACATCAAGCCGCTGCTCGAGGTGAAGTCTCGTCGAGTCGGTGGCGCGACCTACCAGGTTCCCGTCGAGGTCCAAGCCCGCCGCGGCACGACGCTGGCCATCCGGTGGCTGGTGACGTTCGCACGCAAGCGGCGCGAGCGCAGCATGGCGGACCGTCTGGCGGGCGAGATCCTCGACGCATCCGGCGGCGCCGGAGCGGCCGTGAAGCGGCGCGAGGACATGCACAAGATGGCCGAGGCGAACAAAGCGTTCGCGCACTACAGGTGGTGACGAAGTAAGTGGCTGAAGCAGCACAGAAGCAGGAACAACAGCAGAGACCGCAGCTCAAAGAGGTCAAGGGCGGTGGTCCTGCGATCCGCGAGTACCCGCTGAGCCATACCCGCAACATCGGGATCATGGCGCACATCGACGCGGGCAAGACGACCACGACCGAGCGGATCCTCTACTACACGGGCAAGACCTACAAGATCGGTGAGGTCCACGAGGGCGCCGCGGTCATGGACTGGATGGTCCAGGAGCAAGAGCGCGGCATCACGATCACCTCCGCCGCGACGACCGCGCACTGGAAGGGCTACTGGATCAACATCATCGACACGCCGGGCCACGTCGACTTCACGGTCGAGGTCGAGCGGTCCCTCCGGGTCCTCGACGGCGCGGTAGCGGTGTTCGATGCGGTCGCCGGTGTCGAGCCGCAGTCCGAGACGGTGTGGCGCCAGGCCGACCGCTACAACGTGCCGCGCATCTGCTTCGTGAACAAGATGGACCGCACCGGCGCGGACTTCTTCCGCACCGTCGAGATGATCCAGGACCGGCTGAACGGAACGCCGCTCGTCATCCAACTTCCGATCGGTAAAGAAGCCGACTTCCACGGTGTCGTCGATCTCGTGACGATGGTCGCTCACTACTGGCCCTCCGAAGGCATGGGCGAGGAGTGGGAGGACCGCCCGATCGCGGACGACATGAAGGAACAGGCCGATCAGTACCGGCACGACATGCTCGAGATCCTTGCCGACCACGACGAGCAGCTCATGGAGATGTACGTCGCCGAAGAGGACCCCGATCCCGAGCAGATCCGCAAGGCGATCCGCCGCGCGACCATCTCCGGCGAGGTCACGCCGGTCCTGTGCGGTACCGCATTCAAGAACAAGGCGGTCCAGCCCCTGCTCGACGCGATCACCTGGTACCTGCCGAGCCCGCTGGATCTCCCGCCGATGGAGGCGAAGCGGCCGAACGGCGAAGTCGTGGAGCGCGAGGCCGACGACCACGCACCGTTCTCTGCTCTCGCGTTCAAGATCATGAGCGACCCCTACGTGGGCCGGTTGACCTACCTGCGTGTGTATTCGGGAACGCTCAAGAGCGGCGACACGGTCACCAACTCCACGCGCGAGCGCAAGGAGCGCATCGGTCGCATCCTGCAGATGCACGCCAACCACCGTGAGGACAAGGACGCGGTCTACGCGGGCGACATCGTCGCCATCGTCGGCCTGAAGCAGACCCTCACCGGCGACACGCTGTGCGATCCGGGCGATCCCGTCCTGCTCGAAGAGATGAACTTCCCGGCCCCCGTGATCGACGTCGCGATCGAGCCGAAGTCGAAAGCCGACTCCGACAAGCTCGGTAACGCCCTGCAGCGGCTGTCCGAGGAGGACCCGACGTTCCGGGTCCACACCGACGAAGAGACGGGTCAGACGATCATCTCCGGCATGGGCGAGCTCCACCTCGAGGTCCTGGTGGATCGCATCACTCGCGAGTTCAACGTGGGAGCGAACGTCGGGAAACCGCAGGTCGCCTATCGCGAGACCATCAAGAACCCCGCCGAGAAGGTCGAGGTCCGCTACGTCAAGCAGACCGGTGGTAAAGGTCAGTACGCGCACTGCGTGATCAACGTCGAGCCCACGGGCCCCGGCGGCGGTTACGAGTTCGTCAACAAGATCACCGGCGGGAAGATCCCGACCGAGTACATCCCCGCGGTCGACCAGGGCGTGCAGGAAGCGATGGCCTCTGGTGTCCTCGCCGGTTACCCCGTGGTCGACGTGCGCGTCACTCTCACCGACGGGAGTTACCACGAGGTGGACTCGTCGGAGATGAGCTTCAAGATCTGCGGCTCGATGGTGTTCAAGGAAGCCGCCAAGAAGGCGAAGCCGTCGCTACTCGAGCCGGTCTTCGACATCGAGATCGTGACCCCCGAGGAGTTCATGGGCGACGTCATCGGCGACATCTCCGGCCGTCGCGGCCGGGTCGAGTCGATGGACCAGCGCGGGAACGACCGCATCGTGAAAGCACAGGTTCCACTGAGCGAGATGTTCGGGTACGTGACCGATCTACGAAGCCGCACGCAAGGTCGAGCAACGGCAAGCATGCAGTTCAAGGAATACCAGGAAGTACCGCAGTCGATCGCAGAGCAAGTGGTCGCAACCGTACGAGGCGAATAGAGCAGGAGAGAGGGAGAAGGAGCGATGGCTAAGGCGAAGTTCGAGCGCACCAAGCCTCACGTAAACATCGGAACGATGGGGCACATCGACCACGGGAAGACCACTCTTACCGCGGCGATCACCAAGGTGCTTTCCGAGCAGAACCCGAACGTGGCATTCACCGCGTTCGACCAGATCGACAAGGCGCCCGAGGAGAAAGAGCGCGGCATCACGATCGCCATCGCTCACGTCGAGTACGAGACGGAGAACCGTCACTACGCGCACGTCGACATGCCCGGTCACGCCGACTACATCAAGAACATGATCACGGGGGCCGCGCAGATCGACGGCGCCATCCTCGTGGTGTCGGCGGCGGACGGCCCGATGCCCCAGACGCGTGAGCACGTGCTGCTCGCCCGTCAGGTCAACGTGCCTTACATCGTCGTCGCCCTGAACAAGGTCGACATGGTCGACGACCCCGAGCTGCTCGACCTCGTCGAGCTCGAGGTCCGCGAGCTCCTCACCGAGTACGAGTTCCCCGGCGACGACGTGCCCGTCACTCGCGTCAGCGCGCTGAAGGCGCTCGACGGCGACGCCGACGCTGCGCAGGGGATCCTCGACCTCATGAAGACGGTCGACGAGTACATCCCCGAGCCCGAGCGTGACACCGCCAAGCCGTTCCTCATGCCGATCGAAGACGTTTTCACGATCACCGGTCGTGGAACGGTCGTCACCGGCCGTGTCGAGCAGGGCGTTCTGAAGGTCGGCGAAGAGATCGAGATCGTCGGGATCGAGCCGCAGACGAGCAAGACGGTCGTTACCGGTATCGAGATGTTCCGGAAGATGCTCGACGAGGCGCAGGCCGGCGACAACGCAGGCATCCTGCTGCGAGGCACCAAGAAGGACGAGGTGCAGCGCGGTCAGGTCCTCGCGAAGCCGGGTTCGGTCACGCCGCACACGAAGTTCAACTCGCAGGTCTACATCCTCAGCAAGGACGAGGGTGGGCGGCACACGCCGTTCTTCAACAACTACCGGCCGCAGTTCTACTTCCGCACCACGGACGTCACCGGCTCGATCAAGCTCCCCGACGGGACCGAGATGGTCATGCCGGGCGACAACACCGAGATGGAGGTCGAGCTGATCCAGCCGATCGCCATGGACGAAGGTCTCCGGTTCGCCATCCGTGAGGGTGGACGCACGGTCGGTGCCGGTCGAGTCACCAAGATCATCGAGTAGCCGAGTACCGAGCAGAGAGAAGAGTCCACATGGCAAACGGGATGAAGATCCGTATCAGGCTCAAGGCGTACGACCACGAGGTCATCGATCAAAGCGCGAAGAAGATCGTCGAGACGGTGACCCGTACCGGCGCGAGCGTGAACGGACCGATCCCGTTGCCGACCGAGCGATCCGTTTACACGGTGATCCGGTCGCCCCACAAGGACAAGGACTCACGCGAGCACTTCGAGATGCGCACGCACAAGAGGTTGCTCGACATCGTCAATCCCACGCCGAAGACGGTCGATTCGCTCCAGCGGCTCGACCTACCCGCAGGCGTGGACATCGAACTGAAGCTTTAAGGAGCGCAGATGGCGGTTAAAGGCATCCTCGGCCGCAAGGTCGGGATGACCCAGGTGTTCGACGACGCGGGGCATGCGGTTCCCGTGACGGTCGTCGAGGCGGGCCCCTGCCGCGTCGCGCAGGTGAAGACACCCGAAACCGACGGCTACACGGCAGTACAACTCGCGTTCGGCACCGCGCGTCGCCCGAACAATCCGATCAGCGGGCACTACGCGAAGAGCGGGGTCGAACCGGGTCGCTATCTCGTCGAGTTGCGTCTCGACGAGCTGGGCGACTACGCGGCCGGCGCGGAGATCAAGGCCGACGTGTTCGAGTCAGGCGAAATTGTCGACGTCATCGGCGTCACCAAAGGAAAGGGTTTCGCCGGGGGCATGAAGCGTCACAACTTCAAGGGTCAGGGTGCGAGCCACGGTAACCAGGCGAAGCACCGTGCCCCGGGCTCCATCGGAGCATGCGCCACGCCGGCGCGCGTCTTCAAGGGAACCCGCATGGCGGGTCACCTCGGACACCGGCGCGTGACGACCTTGAACCTTCGGGTCATCAAGGCCGATCCGGAGCGGAACCTTCTCTTGATCCGGGGCGCGGTCCCGGGCCCCCGCGGGGGACTCGTGATGGTCCGTTCCGCCGTCCGTATCCGTCAGCGCGAGCAGGGAAGGGCGGCTAGCTGATGGCGACGAAGATCCAGGCAACCGTGATCGACGGCACCGGGAAGTCGACCGGCAACCAGGCGCTTCCGGAGGAGCTGTTCGGAGGCGAGGTCAATGCCGCGCTCGTTCATCAGGTCGTAACCGCCCAACTGGCAGCGGCCCGGTCCGGCACGTCGTCGACGAAGCGTCGCTCCGAGGTCAGCGGTGGTGGTCAGAAGCCATGGCGCCAGAAGGGCACCGGACGCGCTCGTCACGGGTCCACCCGTAGCCCGATCTGGGTCGGTGGTGGCTCCGTGTTCGGCCCCAAGCCGCGCGACCACTCGGTCAAGGTCAACAAGAAGATGCGCGCCGCTGCTCTCCGGAGCGCTCTCGCGGACAAGGCTGCGAGTGGCAAGGTCTTCGTGATCGACGGATTCACCGAGACCAAGACACGTGCCGCTGCGGAAGCTCTGAAGAACGCCGAGATCGAGAACGCGTTGATCGTCCTGGATCCCGAAGACGAGATGTCGGCGACGGTGGACCGTGCGTTCCGCAACCTCGCCGACGCGGCGTTCACGTTGGTGTCCTCGCTGTCGACCTACGACGTCGTCGCAGCGGATTCCGTTCTGTTCACGAAATCGTCACTCGACAAGTTGTCCAAGAGGGGGGTGAAGTCCGATGGGTAGCACCAAGACGGATCCCCACGACGTCATCCTCGCCCCGGTAGTGAGCGAGAAGTCGTACGCATTGATCGACCAGAACTCGTACACCTTCGTCGTCCACCCTGAGGCGAACAAGACCGAGATCCGCCAGGCGGTCGAGAAGATCTGGAACGTCAAGGTGACGTCTGTGAACACGCTCAACCGCAAGGGCAAAGTGAAGAAGTTCCGCTACACATCGGGACGTCGCGCCGACACGAAGCGGGCGATCGTGAAACTCGAAGAGGGCCACAAGATCGATCTATTCGAAGCGCAGGGGTTGTAGAAGATGCCGGTACGCAAATCCAAGCCAACATCGCCGGGGCGCAGGTTCCAGTCGCACTCCGATTTCGCGGATGTCACTCGCGCTGAGCCCGAAAAGACGCTGCTCGAGCCCAAGCCGAAGAAGGCCGGGCGGAACAATTACGGGCGCATCACGTCGCGGCGTCAAGGCGGCGGCAACAAGAACCGTTACCGTGTGATCGATTTCCGTCGCAACAAAGACGGCGTCCCTGCGAAGGTCGCCCACATCGAGTACGACCCGAACCGCACCGC
>DASSMG010000257.1:0-8124 GCA_035688995.1 Actinomycetota bacterium | reverse complement strand
TCTGGCGGCGAACGAGCACGCCGTCTGTGGCTTCATGAAGATGATCACGCCGTCGAAGCTTCTAAGGACGCTTCAGTCCGGTGTTCACGAGGTGACCGTTCCGCCCGACATCGCGGAACGAGCTCGCATCCCGATCGAACGGATGATCTCGATCGGCTGATCAACCGTTCTTTTCGAGTTCACCCACACCAGATGTAGGCATGTTTAGAAAGAACGGTTTAGGTGGTCGGGGTCGTGCGCGTTGAGGGTGATGCCGCGACACCGGCCGCAGCCGCGATCACTCCGACGATCCCACCTGCCGCGACGAGCGTGATCCCGAGGGCAGGGCTGGCTCGCCCGATCCGGTCCATCTGCTCGTAAAAGAGCGAGTCGAGACCCCGGTAGTTGGAGATCCCGATACCCCCGACGACGATCGATGCGAGGAACGCGCCCCAGGCATAGAAGGACCTGCGACGAACGACCAACAAGACGGCGCAGACGATCACGATCGCGGCCGCCCCAACGATGTAGATCCCGTGGCCGGTCTCCCAGCCCGTGAAAGGTTCGGTCCTGTCCGCCTGGCTGAGTGGAACGATCTGCGGCGGTGTCACCGTGACCCAATCGAGCATGGTTCCGATGATGGCGGCAGCACCGGCCGCGACCATGGCTGCGGCCGAAGCTGATCTCGCGGTGTCGAAGGCGTCGCGCGTGGGAGAAGGCACTACGACGGTTAGCCTACAAGCGTGACCGAGTCGAACCGCACGCTCCTCGCGATCCACGCACATCCGGACGACGAATCGTCGAAGGGTGCCGGCACGATGGCGAAGTATTCCGCGGAGGGAGCGCGCGTCGTCCTCGTGTGTTGCACGGGCGGCGAGGCGGGCGACATCCTCAATCCCCGCATGGACAAACCGGGGATCAAGGAGAAGATGGCCGAGCTGCGGCGCGCGGAACTAGAGACCGCTTGCGCGATCCTCGGCGTTCACGAGATCCATTGGCTCGGCTATCGCGACTCCGGGATGCCGGGAACCGAGTTCAACGCCCATCCCGAAGCGTTCTGCAATGCGAAGCCCGACGAGGCGATCGAGAAACTCGTCCGGATCATCCGCAAGGAGAGACCGCAAGTCGTCCTCGGCTACGACGAATCGAAGGGCTACGAGCATCCGGACCACATCAAGGTCTTCGAGTGGGGGACGCAGGCGTGGCACGACGCGGGTGATCCCGACAAGTATCCGGATGCCGGTGAGCCGTGGGCCCCGGCGAAGCTGTACTACTTCTCGACGTTCACGAGGTCGCGGATGCAGAAACTGCACGATGCTGCGATTGCGGAGGACATCGAGAGCCCGTTCGCGGGATGGCTCGAACATTGGGACGAGATCGGCTTTGAAGAGCCCGAGATCACGACCCAAGTCGACGTGGGCGAATACATCGAGCTTCGCAGCAAGGCCCTCCTCGCCCATGCGACCCAGATAGACCCCGATAGCTTCTGGTTCGCGATCCCCGACGAGCTACAACGTCGTGTCTACCCGTGGGAGGACTACACGTTGATCGCTTCGGATCGGGATTTCGCCACCCCCGAAGACGATCTGTTTAAAGGTCTTTGAGGCTCTGCTGTAGCTCGCGCTGACGGTCGGCTTCTTCCAGGACGGCGAGGATCTCCTCGCCGAGAAGCTCCTCTCTGGTCAGGAGGGCGTCGCGCAAGGCCTCGACCAGATCCTTGTTCTCGTACAGAAGAGTCGTGACCTCGAGCTTGATGCGGGCGAGCAGCTCGTCGACCTCGTTGCGGGACTCTTCGTTATGCAAGACTTTGGAGACCACGTTCGCCGACGAGAACATGCCGTCGTCGATCGCTTCGTAGCTCATCAGGTGATTCCCCATCCCGTAGGACCCGATCATCTGCGCGGCGAGGACGGTCGCGGCATGGAGGTCACTAGATGGTCCGGTGCCGGATTCGCCGTAGAACATCTCCTCCGCCGACATCCCCGCCAGCATGATCCTGAGCATGTTCTCAAGTTCCGACTTCGTCTTGGTGAACCGCTCTTCGGTATCGGAATGTGCGAGGAGACCGAGTGCGGCCCGCCGTTTGATGATGGAGAGGACCTCCAGCTTACGATCCTTGCCGCACAGGTGGGCAGCCACTGCGTGGCCGGCTTCGTGGGTCGCGATGAGACGACGTTCGTTCTCCGTGTACGCGACGGGTTGCCCGACGCCGATTTCTTCCGACAATCGCGCTCGCTGCACGTCGCGCCAGTTCAGTTCCTTGCGTCCGTCGCGCAACGCCCAGACGAGGGCTTCGTCGAGGATGTGCTCCAGCATCGCGGGCGTGTACCCGAGGGTCATGGCCGCCAGTTCGTTCCGCCGATCTTCCTGATCCATCTCCTCATCGTGGGACCGGCGCGCGAGGAAGTAATCGACGAGATCGCGACGTCCCGCTCGCGACGGCAGTTCGAAGAAGAGCGTACGGTCGAAACGGCCCGGTCGGACGAGGGCGGGATCGAGCTGGTCGGCGCGGTTCGTCGCCGCGATGACCAGGATGTTGTTGTACGGGCTCAGCTTCTTCTTCGCCTGATGGGTTGCCGGAAGGAAGAGGTTGATCGAATCGACGAACTTGTGCTTGATCCGACCGAGGACCAGCGGCTGATCGAACGATTGCAGTTGGATCAGCAACTCGTTGACCATCGATCCGTCGCCCTGACCGACCGCGCGATGCGTCGTCATCCGGGCGACGCCGAAGGGCCGTGCCCGCTCGACGCCACCTCTGGTCATCCCGATGGCGTCGATCTCTTCGATGAAGCCGATCGCGCCCCCTTCCTTGCGCGCGGCCTTCTTGAGTGCCTTGAAGAAGGAGCGGATCTTCCACGAAGTCATGCCCTGCCACATGCTCTGGAACGCAGGAGCCGACACGAAGAAGAACGGAACCCCCGCTTCGACCGCCATCGCTTTGGCGAGGTGCGTCTTGCCGGTTCCCGGCTTGCCTTCGAACAGGATGCCCCGTCGGGGATTCCCCCCGAGCTCCTCGCGGAAGCTGCGGTAGGTCAGGAAGATCTGCAACGTCCGCTTGACCTCGTCGAGGACCAGATCGATGCCCTTGACGTCGCTGAAGCGGAGACCGATCTGCTCCGGGCTGAACCGGATATGAGGGGACCTCCCGCTGATCAGCGGGATCGCCATCATGCCGGCGAACATGCACAGCATCAGGACGGGGAACAGCCAGATCCAGGCGTCGGCACCGATGTGCGGGAACCCGAATTCGATCGGGTTTCCTTCGACGACCCGCCGCAACAGGTACGCGAAGATCAGCAGGTTCAGATAGAGCAACCACCGCAGTCGGGTCCGGCGGTTCCGCTCGCGGATGCGCGAGACGTCCGCTTTGTGGCTGTCCGCGAGGGTTTGGAAGGCGTCGACCGAAGCCATGTCGAGGGTCGGCGGAGCTAGCTGTGTGGCTTTGTTCTCCTCCACCCCAGCCCCTCCGCACGATGACAGTCCGACCTTTCGTTACTCAATCGGCTCGAAAGGGGGTGGGTCTTTAGCGGGACGGGCAAGCGCGAAGAATCCGATCGTCAGCGCGGCCCCCGCGGAGAGTGCCACGGCATTCCCGAGACCCACTCCGGTCCACGCCCACGAGGGGCTCAGCAGGTCGGACAGCGACCGGGTTATGAAACCGAGAAGCAGACCGACGACGACCCCGGATACGAGCCCGACGACCCCGATCCCGATCCATCCGCGCTCCCAGCGCGCGGTGCGACCCCGGCGGACCGCGGCGGCCCAGGCATCGGGTGCCGTCGTGACCCCTCCGCCCCCGTCGATCTCGAATACGCGCCGTGCGGCACGAACGGCCAGAGGCAACAGCACCAGTTCGATCGCCACGATGACCCAGCCAACCGCCGTCGCGGCATCGAGCTGGTCGCGCCCGACGCCGTGAACCAGCCGATAGCGAGGGTAGGACTCGATGACGTCGTGGAAACCCCTCGTTGCGATCACGTCTTTGAAAACGAAGGCATGCGCGAGTTGGAGCGGCACCACGATCGCCGCCACGATGACGAACAGCGTCGAGAAGTTACGCAGCGTCATCCGGTAGCAGCGTTCGACCACGGCGGGAGTCTAAGAGGCCGGGACGGTGCCGTTTAGGTTCCCCGCCGTGAGGATCTTGCTATGGCACGGCTATCTCCTGAGCGGATCCGGTTCGAACGTCTACACGGCCAACGTCGCGCGGCAGTGGAGGTCGCAGGGGCATCACGTCGTCCTGATGTGTCAAGACCGCAACGCCGCGAGCCTCGACTTCGTGGATCGCACCTTCATCGGTGCGCGCGACTGGCAATCCGTGCGAGATCCCGGAGGTGGTCGTTGCGATGTCGTCGTCCCCGACATCGGCGGTTTGTTGCCCGTCTACGTCTACGACGACTACGAGGGTTTCGAGGTGAAGACGTTCCCCGAGCTCACCGACACCGAGCTGACGCGCTACACGGAGTTGAACTTAACCGCGATGGTCGACGTCATCGAGGCATTCTCTCCGGATGCCGTGATCACCGGTCATGAGGTCATGGGACCCGAGATCGCGCGCCGGGCGTGCGGGGAGACAGGCCGGGCATACACCGCGAAGCTCCACGGGAGCGCGCTCGAATATGCCGTCAAGAAGCAAGAAAGGTATCGGCGGTACGCGATCGACGGCCTCGGAGCGGCTCGCCGCGTCATCGGTGGAAGTCGCTACATGGTCGACGAGGCGGCGCGGGTGATCCCTGGATGGGAGGCGCGAAGCGAGGTCATCAACCCGGGTTGCGACGTCGGGATCTTTCGTCCGGCAGCGCAGCGACCCCACGGCCCCTTCCACATCGGCTTCGTCGGCAAGCTGATCCCATCGAAGGGGGTGCACAACCTTCTCGTCGCGGTGGGTCTCGCCGACCTCGGCGACGTGAAGCTGACGATCGTTGGTTATGGAGGCAGCGAGAACGATCTCGAGGAACTCGCGGCCGCGCTGCGCGGTGACGACCGTCCGGCCGTCCACCGGTCATTGACGACGATCGGTGGGGCGGGATCCGACGTCGACGACGAACTCGTGGCGGCGAGCGCCGCCGGGATCCGTCGCGTCGACGTCGAGTTCCCGGGTCGGCTCGAACACGACCGGTTGCAGCACGTGCTTCCCCACTTCGATGTCTTGGTGGCACCTTCGGTCTTGCCCGAAGCGTTCGGGATGGTCGTGGCAGAGGCGGCCGCATCGGGGGTCCTCTGCATCGTTCCCGACCATTCCGGGATAGGTGAAGCAGGGCGTGCGGTCGAAGATGCGATCGCGAAACCGGGCCTCCTGCGTTACGACCCCCGTGACCCCATCCGCGATCTCGCTACGGCGTTACGACGGGTCGCGAGCTTCCCCGCGACCGAGCGCCGGGAGCTTGGTCTGCTCGCCGCGTCACTCGCCCGTACGCGCTGGAGTTGGGGTCACGTGGCGGATCGACTTCTCCAGGTCGCGACGTCGGGCTAAGGTCGCCCCGATGACCGTGTTCACCGCCTCGGGCACCGAGAACCTGATGCGCTGGGACCGGCGCTCCGCCGGGTTCATGGAGGTCTGGTACGCCACGATCTCGCACCGGGCCACGGGGGCAGGGGTGTGGCTGCGCTACACGATCACCGCGCCGACCGCCTCGGATCCTTACTGCGAACTTTGGGGGGTGGTCTTCGACCGCGACGGGAAGTTCGATTTCGCCGGCAAGGAGCGGTTCGCGATCGACCGCCTTGCTCCACCGAGTGGACGTGACGACGGCGCCATCGTCAGGATCGGCAACGCGTGGTTGTCGGAGACGCACCTGGAGGGTCGGTTGACGCGCAACGGTCACCATCTCGAGTGGTCGCTCGATCTGGAACCGGCTCCAAGGTGCTTTCACCATCTCCCCGGAGGGATCGGCCGGATCGCGGAACGTCGCGTTTCAACCTTGTGCAGCCCGAACCTCGCGGTTCCCTTCACCGGTTCCGTCGTGGTCGACGGTCACCCGCTCACGTTCGAGGGTGACCGGGGCACGCAGTCGCATCGATGGGGACGCAGACACGCCCCCAGTTGGGTCTGGTGCCATTGTTCTTCGTTCGAGGACGGAGATGCGGTCTTCGAGGGACTCGCGGCTACGACGAGGGTTGCCTTCCTGCGACCGACGACGACCTTCGTGTTCCTGCACTACGACGGAGAAGACATCGCTTTCAACGAGCTGGGTTGGGCTCTCCGCGCGAAGAGTCGTTACGACATGCCGACCTGGGCATTCACCGCGCGCACAGATGTCTGGAAGATCGCCGGTGCCGCTCGCGTTGCGGAATCCGACCTGATCCAACTGCGTTACGAGGATCCGGACGGATCGTCCCGCTTCTGCGCGAATGCTGAAGTCGCGGACCTTGCGCTCGAGGTCTACCGACGAGATGGCGCCGCGTGGCGACACCACGGGAGCCTGACATCGCGCGGCGCGGCCCATCTCGAATTCGGTCGCTCGGAACCGTTCGCGGAGTTGCCGGTCGCTTTCTAGTCGTCCGCCGCGGGACGACGTCTCTGCTGTTTCACCTCGCTCCGTCTGCGCTTCTGTGCCAGGCGGCGCTGTTTGCCGGCCGACGTAGGAGTAGTCGCTACGCGCGACCGCCGAGGCACCAGAGCGTCGGCGACCATCGCCGCGAGCCGATCGAGAACGTCGTCGCGGTTGCGCATCTGCGACCGGTGTCGATCGCTGGACAACCTGAGGTTCCCCGACGAATCGATGCGGCTTCGAAGGGCGGCATGAACCCGTTGCTTCTGGCGCGGACCGAGTGCCTCCGTCGCGTCGACGTTCCACACCGCGGTGACGCGGGTCGACGATCGGTTCGCGTGCTGCCCACCAGGGCCGCCCGAGGTCGAGAAGGTCAGGTCGATCTCGTTGAGGGGGATCGTCACGGAGCGCGATACGGGTAGCCCCTTCATCGCGACGCCAGTGCGCGTTTCGCTTCGTCGAGAGACGTGACGGGCAGGTCGCATACCCCGCGGCGGCACACGTAAGCGGCGGCCCGGCCCCCGACCACGGCCCGGTCCCGCAACAGGGGCCACGAAGAGGTCCCGTCGGCCGGACCGACCACGAGGACGTCGGCCGACGGGAACAGCGGCCGCACGGCGGCGACCATCGCTTCGGTGTCGGGGGCACCCGGTTCACCTGCCACCGCGATCTCGCGGGGGTCGGCGACGTATCGGTGGACGGCGCTCAGCAAGCACCCGAAGCCGAGCGGCGATCGCCTCGCGGCAGGAGCGACCAGCCGCATCGCCTTGATGGCGGGTTCTTCGTAACGCGTGTCACCCGTGATCGCGGCAAGTCGTTGCAGTTCGTTCGCGAACACCGAGTTAGAGGAGGGGACCGCGTTGTCGACGAGATCCTTGGTCCGCGTCACCAACTTCTCAGCATCGGTACCCGTCATGAAGAACCCGCCGCCGTCGTCATCCTCGAACAACGTGATGGCCTCGTTCGCCAGCTCGGTCGCGACCTCGACCCATCGCAGGTCGAGCGTCGCTTGATGAAGGGACAAACAACCCTCCAACGCGTACGCGTAATCCTCCGCGACGCCGAGATGGTTCACACGGCCGTCGCGGAATGCGCGTAGGAGCCTTCCGTTTGGTCGCATGACACGGAGTAGGAACTCCATGGTGTCGACGGCGGCGTCGATCCACGCGGGCCGATCGAGGATGGAACCCGCTTCGGCCAGCGCCGCAGCCGTGAGTCCGTTCCACGATGTGAGCACCTTGTCGTCGGTCCCGGGCCGGATGCGTGTTGCTCTTCGTTCGAGGAGGGCACGCCGGGTCGTCTCGCGCGCAGAGGGCTCCGCGTCGGCCCTGTAGATCGGGATGTTCGCACCTTCGAAATTCCCCTCGCGCGACATACCCCATGTCTCGGCGGCTGCTTGCCCCCCGAGCACCTCGACCGCTTCGTCCCATGCCCACACGTAGAACCGACCTTCGATCCCTTCCGAGTCGGCATCCAGTGAAGACCAGAATCCGCCCGCGGGGTCGCGCATCTCAGTCAGTAACCAGTGCGCGGTCATCTCGGCCACCTCGCGGTGGCGCGCGTCGTTCGTCATCACCCACGACCGTGCGTAGGTTCGAAGAAGTTGCGCGTTGTCGTAAAGCATCTTCTCGAAGTGGGGCACGAGCCACTG
>DASSMG010000256.1:0-3081 GCA_035688995.1 Actinomycetota bacterium | reverse complement strand
AAGCTCGACGAGAGCGGCGACGCCCCCGCCGTGCTGGCCCGTCATGCCCGTTACTTCCTCGAGCTGGCGCAGACCGGGACCGCCCGGCTGCGGGAGGCGGATCAGGTGCGGTGGCTGGAAACACTGGAACGGGAGCACGACAACATGCGGGCCGTCCTCAGCTGGGCGGCATCGAGCGGCAACGTCGAGATCGAACTCCAACTCGCCGGCGCGCTTGCGAAGTTCTGGGAGTTCCATGCGCATCTGACCGAGGGCCAGCGTCGTCTGGAGGGCGCGCTGTCCCGCGCCGCGGCCGCCTCGTCCGATCTCCGGGCTCTGTGCCTTCAGGGGGCCGGGGTGCTCGCGCGCTCGCAGGGCGAGTTCAAGAGATCCCAGGCCATGCTCGAAGAAGCGGTGGCGATCCGACGCGAGCAAGGTGACAAGGACGCGCTCGCGGAAGCTCTGCGGAACCTGGGCAACATCTGTTTCGACCGCGGTGACATCGAGGCCACGCGTCAGCACTACGAGGAGAGCAGGGAGCTGTACCGCGAGATCGGCGACGAGTTCGGCGAGGCGTCGTCGCTCAACAACCTGGGAGTGCTTGCGTCCTACGAAGAGGATTGGGAACGCGCCGGACGCCTCTACGAGCAATCACTCGAGTACTTCCGCGGCCGCGACGACATGCAAGGGATCGCACGAGGACTCATGAACCTCGGTGAGGTCCGGGTCATGCAAGAGGACTACGACGGCGCCGAGATCCTCCTGCGCCAGAGCTTCGTGCTCTTCCGGGAGCTCCGGTCGGACTGGGACATCGTGTACGTGCTCGAGTCGATGGCGCACGTTCGAAACGGACGCGGGCGCGGGATCGACGCTGCGAGGTTGCTGGGTGCAGCCGAAGAACTGCGGGAGGTCCTCGGTGCGCCGCGTCCTCCGAACGAGCAGGAGCCCTACGAGCGTCACGTACAGAGAGCCCGCGAGAGCGTCGATCCCGAAGACTTCGAGAAAGCGTGGGCCGAGGGCCGGTCGTTGACCGTCGAGGAAGCAGTGGATCTTGCCCTGTCGGGCTGAGCTTCAGTCTCCCGCGTGGTCGATGCAGAACCGGGCCGTCGGGATCGCGTCGAGCCTTTCGTCACCGATGTCCGATCCGCATTCCTCGCACTTGCCGTAGGTCCCGGCGTCGATGCGGTCCAGAGCCGCTTCGATCTCCGACATCTGGTCTTGCATGGTTCGAAGGATCGCCATCTCCTTCTCGCGCTCGAACGTATCCGTTGCGAGATCTGCCTGGTGTTGGTCGATCGATGACAGCTCGTCGACGGAGGCTTGCTCGTTCTGGTCGAGATTCAGATCCTCCACGCGCGTCTGGGTCGCGGTCTGCAAACGACCTTTCTCGTCGATCAACCGTTGCTTCAATGCATCCATGTTCATGATCGGATCCGCCCTTCATTTGTTCGATCGATGGGGTGGGGATCACCCCTTTCGGGAAGTAGAAACGACTCAGGAAGTCGCCATCGCGGCTATCGCATCTCGCTCTTCTGATGACAACTCGATGTCGGCACCTGCGGCCGCATTGGCCCGCGCGTGATCGACCGACGAAGTTGCCGGGATCGCGACGTGGACCCGCTCGTTTGACAAGCACCAGCGCAACAGAGCGGTGGGCCAATCCGGGATCCCCAGTTCGTCGAGACGGCTCTGGTCGACCCGGGCCCCGATCAGCGAGCCGGACCCCAGCGGCCGCATCGCGATGACTCCGAGACCGAGGTCTTCTGCAAGCGGCAGGATGCGGCGCTCGACCTCACGTTCGAGGGGGTTGTAAGGGATCTGGATGCAATCGATGCGACCGGTTTTCATGACCCGTTCCAGCTCGTCGAAGGCCGACGCCTGGTAATGGGTCGCGCCGAGCAGGTCGATCCGTCCGGCGTCGCGCTCGCGCTCCATCCACTCGAGATGCTGTTGCCACGTAACGAGGTTATGGACCTGCTCGATCTCGATGTGGCCGCCGAAGTACCCGAGTTGGGCCTGGTACTGCTGCATCCCTTCATCGACAGACGAGGTCCAGATCTTCGTGGCGACGGTCGTTTCACTACGTCGCGATTCGATGGCGCGGCCGAGGATCCGCTCCGCGCGTCCGTACATCGGCGAGGAGTCGACGATCCTGGTGCCGTCGGAGAACATCGTCTCGAACACCTCGTCGGCCGCAGCCTGGGCCGAGTCGGGGACGTCGAACACCTTCCAGGTTCCGAGCCCGACGACGGGGAACTCACGCCCCGTATTGCCGAATTTCTTGGTTTCCATACCGCGCTCTTACCCGAACGGCCGATCCGTACGCCTGGGTGGTTTCTTCAGGGCTTCGGCGGTGGGTACTGGACGCGCATCGCGCGGTCCCACATCCGATCGGTCGCCAGCCGGCGGAGCCACAGGATCCCTCTGGTTCGAGCGGGGACCACGTAGCGCGTGCGCGGATGCGTCGACTCGATCGCGGTCGCGATCGTCTTGGCGACGGGTTCGGGACCGACCGCGGCCAGAGCCATCGGGCCCGAATAGGCACCCTCAACCGTTCTTCCCACGGCGCGATCGAACTCGGCGTAGGGACCCTCCGTGTCGGCGAGCGTCTCCGTTGCGGCGTCTCCGAACCGGGTCTTGATCAACCCGGGCTCGATCACGATGACATCGACGCCGAACGGGCGCACCTCGAAACGAAGAACGTCGCTGAACGCTTCGAGGGCGTGTTTGGTCGCGTGGTAGTAGGCGCCGCCCGGCAACGTGATCTTTCCGCCCATCGAGCTGATGTTCACGATGCGCCCCCATCTTTGACGGCGCATCTTGGGTAGCACTAGCTGGGTGAGCGCGACCGGCCCGAACAGGTTGGTCTCGAATTGAGCGCGCACGTCATCGATGTTGGTCGTTTCCGCCGCGCCTTGGAGTCCATAGCCCGCATTGTTGACGAGCACGTCGACGACTCCGTCCGAGGTCTCGATCGCCGAGACGGCGGCCTCCATCGAGGCTCGGTCGGTGACGTCGAGTCGCAGGAGCTTGCACCCATGAGACTCGAGGTCGGCGATCGATTCGAGGCGGCGCGCGGTCGCCCATACGCGGTGCCCGCGG